>JAJDNH010000014.1 GCA_022340775.1 Acidobacteriota bacterium | reverse complement strand
TACCACGCCATTCCGCCGCAGGACAGGCTGTTCAACCTGCGGGCGCGGATTTGCGGGCACCTGCGGGAGGTCGGCGTACCCGTCAAGTACCACCATCACGAGGTCGGTGGTCCCGGCCAGTGCGAGATCGAGACCCCGATGCTCCCGCTGGTGACCGCGGCCGACGCTGCCCTCACCGTCAAGTACGTGGCCCGGATGGCCGCTATTGCTTCCGGCCAGACCGCCACCTTCATGCCCAAGCCTCTGTTCGGGGAGGCCGGCTCCGGCATGCACTGCCACCAGCGCTTGGAGAAGGCAGGCCAGAACACCTTCTTCGACGAGTCCGGCTACGCTCGGCTGAGCGAGACCGCTCGCTTTTACATTGGTGGGCTGCTCCAGCACGGGGGCGCCGTCCTCGCGTTCACGAACCCGAGCACGAACTCCTACCGCCGGCTGGTACCCGGGTTCGAGGCGCCTGTGAGCGCCATCTACTCGGCCGGCAACCGCTCGGCGGCCATTCGCATCCCGAAGTATGCGAACCGGCCGGCAAATGCTCGCATCGAGTTCCGTCCGCCAGACGCTACCGCGAACCCTTACCTGGGGCTGGCGGCGCAGCTGATGGCGGGGCTCGATGGGATCCGCCGCCGCCTTGACCCTGGGGAGCTTGGGTTCGGCCCCATCGACGAAGACGTGTTCTCGTGGCCCGAGGAGCGCCGGCAGAGAATCCGCGCTTTGCCCACTTCTCTCGATGCGGCGATGAGTGCGCTCGACGCCGACCATGGGTTCCTGCTCGAGGGGGATGTGTTCAGCAGCGATCTCATCCAGCGCTGGATAGTCAGGAAGCGCGACGAGCAGCGACAGGTGCAGAACCGGCCGCACCCGTATGAGGTCGAGCTCTACTACGACTTGTAGGGCGCCGGTCGGGGACCGGCCCGCGCTGGGTACCCAACATCTGTCGGGATGACGTCTGAAACCCCGGCGGCCGTGCGGTCCAGAGCGATCGCCCGTCTCGCGTCTCCAGCGGTCGCGAGGCAGCGAGTGGGGATGATCGATTCGGCGGCGACCGCAGGAGCCTGCTCGAGCCGCCTCTTCCAATCGTGGGGCCAATACTCCCATCGCCAAGGGCCGAGATTGCCACCTATGACATTCCGCTCGAGCGCGGTCAGCTTGTGGAGGCCGTACAGCAGAAATGTCATAGATGGCACGTCCGTTTGAGCGCTCCATGCTGTGGGGCGCGCTACTGATTGGTTCTCCGGGCGGTTGAGGTCCCCTTACTCCTTACCCCTCACTCCCTACCCTCTCGGGTGGGCGGGGGAGCGTTTCCCGTCCTCCGTTTACCGTTTCCCCGGGCGGGTGGGGGCAACCTCATCACCCAGTAGCTCAATCACCGCTGCTACGTGTACAGGTCGAGGAACCGACCCAGGAGGCCGTCCGCGTCCGGCGAGGGCCGGAGACGCTCGCTGAGGCGTGCAAACTCCTCGGGATCCGGCATGTACTCGTCACGGTACACTTCAAGCCTCTCTCGCAGCTGAAGGTGGGTCATTTCGCTGTGGAACTGGGTACCGTAGGCGGGCTTGCCAAGGACGCGTACGGCCTGGTAGGGGCAGGCGGCCGAGCGTGCGAGCTCAACCATTCCGGAGGGGAGCTTGATGATCCGGTCGTTGTGCCCAAGCTGCGCCACGAAGGTCGCCGGCAGGCCGGTGAAAAGGGGGTCGTCACGCCCGGCTTCAGTGAGCTCGATGTCATAGCTGCCGACCTCGGAGCGCTCGTGGTCGGGCCCAACCCTCCCACCGAGAATACGGGCCATGAACTGATGGCCCCAGCAGGAGCCGAAGAGCGGCTTTCCCTCGTCGAGAAGGCGATTCACGACCTCCTCGAGCGGCGCCGTGAAGTCGTGATCTTCGTAAGCCGAGTACGCACCGGCGCCACCGATCATGACGGTGTCGGCATCACGCACGTCGCGCCAGGTAATGCCGGGCTCATCTACCAGGTTGATGACACCGAAGTACTCTTCCGGGACGCCACAACGTTCGCGAAACCACTCCCGTTCCTGTCGCAACGATACCAGGTGGCTTCGTACCTGGAGGAGGATGATGCGAACCTTGTCTCGAGCTCGTGACCGCATGAATCTGGACTCCGTCTCGACGTTGAGGTTGCCACGGACCGGGCAGGCCGGTCAAGCTACACTTCGCCTCCCGACCCGTTCCCTGAGGAGCTCACTGCCGGGGTCGAGTGGGGTTCTCCCAGGGAATCACCGACCGGTCGGCTGCGGTTTCCGAAGTGGCCGGCGCTGCCGGCGGAGGAGCTATGCCGGAAGTCACTCTGTACACTACCCGCGCCTGCCCGTTCTGCCATGCCGCGAAGAAGCTGCTGGCTTCGCTCGGCGTCGAGTACCGCGAGGTGAACCTGGACGCAGATCCCGAGCTGCGGCAGCGCCTGTCGCGCGCAAACGGAGGCTGGCGCACGGTGCCGATGATCTTCATCGGCGACCGGTTTGTCGGCGGCTTCGAGGAGCTTCGTAGAATGCACGCCCGTGGGGAGCTCCGTAGACTCCTCGCCGGCAGCTCCGCTGCGCGATGATCCGGGAGCCGGCACCGCCGTCTCGGTCAGCGTCCACCGGCCGGGGTCCAACCGTCCTTCCATCGCCGGACCACAGCCAGCGTCTCGGGGCCGGGCGAGAGCCGGTAACCGGCAAATCGGGAGGCGGCTCTGAACACGGCGGCCTCACCGCAGCGCAGGAACGGGTTGGTCGCAAGCTCCACTGCGAGCGTGGAGGGGACCGTCGCACGGCCTTCTCGGCGAGCCGCCAGAGCCCGTTGCAAACGCTCTTGGAGGGCGGCGTTCTCCGGCTCGACCTCGAGGGCAAAAGCGAGGTTGGCCGCCGTATACTCGTGCCCGCAGTAGATCTTCGTGGCCGGAGGAAGCGCGGCGAGACGCATCAGCGATGCGTACATCTGCTCGGCGGTTCCTTCGAACAGCCGGCCGCAGCCGCCGGCAAAGAGCGTATCGCCGGTCAGCGCGAACCCGTCGCCGACAAACGACAGGTGGTCACGGGTGTGACCGGGAGTGGACAGCACCTCGAGCGAAATGCCCAGCTCGCTCACACGGGAGCCATCGCGAAGCTGGTCGGTGACGAAGGGCAGCTCCGGCCGGGCTGGTCCGAGGACCGGGACTCTGCCTTCCTCGTTCAGCTCACGAACGCCGCCAGTGTGATCGGCGTGATGATGCGTGATCAGGATTGCCCCCAGCTCTCGCCTCTGGTCTTGGAGCCAGCGCCTGACGGGTGCCGCGTCGCCGGGGTCCACGACCATGGTCGGGCCGTCGCCGGAGGAGCTCAGGACCCAGATGTAGTTGTCGGAAAAGGCGGCTATTCGGTCGATCGTGAGCATCGGGTTATCCTGTCATCCTGGCGCCGAGCAGTCAAATCGAGGCTGAGCGCCGGAGACATCTTGGGGAGGAGCTGACAGGGATGGGAGGCAGATACCTGCTCGTAGCCGACCCGGCAGAGACCCTCAACCCCGAGTTTGACCTCGGCGTGTGCGTCGGTCGGGAGCTCATCGCCCGTGGGATCCACGTTGACTACCTTGATCTGCTGGCCTCTGACGTCGAGCTGCCCAGCGACCGCTACCTGGCCTCGCTGCCGGTACGTGAGATTCTCTCGTCCGACGCGGCCCGATCGCCGTTTTGGGAGCTCGGGGAGCGGCGCAAGGCCGACGTCCGCGAGTACGGCGTCATCTTGCAGCGCAAGGATCCCCCGGTCGACGACACCTTTGTCGCGTACAGCCGCCACTTCGAGGAAGCACCGCCCGAGATCTTGCAGATCAACCGCCCGCCGGCGACCTATCAGCTGTCGGAACACACGCTGATCCTCGATTACCCAGAGTATGCGGCGCCGACGTGGGTCTGTTCGACGCCTGCAGAGCTCGTCGAGGCTGTCCGCTCACAGGGGGGCGAGGCCGTCGCAAAGCCGAAGAATACCTACTGCGGGATCGGTGTCGCTTTCTTCGCACCCGACGTCGAGGACGAGCTGCTGCAGCGCTACTGGAGCGAGTGGGGACCCGAGGTCGTCGTACAGCCGTACCTGGCCGCGATCGAGGAGACAGGCGACCTGCGGATCCTGACTCTGAATGGGCGCGTGCTCGGTTCCGTGCTCCGGGTTCCCCGTGCCGGGTCGCGGCTTGCCAACCTTCACCAGGGGGCTACGGCGGCTCGCCTGGATCCGACTCCGCGACAGCTCGAGGCCTGCCGTGTGATCTCGCGTGAGCTCAGAGGCAAGGGGCTGTACCTGCTGGGCTTCGATTTCATCGGCGAGCACCTGACGGAGATCAACATCACCAGCCCGACCACCATCGTGCAGATCGGGCAGGTCATGGGCAAGCGAGCCGAGATCGAGATGGTGGACGAGCTGGAGCGAATGCGGCTGACACAGGACCGCTGATCGCGCACGGCTGCTTGTCCGCTCCTCCAGGCCCTGAACCGGGGCGAGGTCCGGCCTAATCTTGACCAAGGTCATGGCCGGCTACTCCGTGGCAGTGCAATCTCGAAACCGTGTGAAGGAGGCCCGGATGAGTGAAACGAAGCAGGGTCCGGGGAGCGATGCGACGTCGGCGATGGAGCCGGCGCGGCTGCTCGTTCTGAATGATCTCGTGGCCTATGCCGAGGGGTCAATCGTGAGTCGGGCACTGGCCAGGAGCTCCTCCGGCTCCTTGACGCTGTTCGCCTTTGATGCCGGCCAGCATCTCTCCGAGCACACCTCCCCGTTCGATGCGCTGGTCCAGGTTCTCGACGGCAGCGCCGAGCTGGTAATCGGCGGCCAACCGGTGTCAGCCGAGGCCGGGCAAGCCGTGCTGATGCCGGCTGGCGTTCCACATGCCGTCAACGCCCGACGGCGGTTCAAGATGCTGCTGACCATGCTTGCGGCTCCGACACCGTCGGCCGGCAGATGAGCGCCACTCAGCGAGAGGTCATTCACATCGATGAGAGGCTTTGCGATGGCTGCGGGGAGTGCGTGCCGTCGTGCGCCGAAGGCGCCATCGCCATCGTGGACGGTAAGGCGAGACCGATCGATGATGCGCTCTGCGACGGTCTCGGTGCGTGCATCGGACACTGCCCGCAGGGAGCGATTACCGTCGTGCGAGGTTGCGCTGTCCCCGATGATCCTGCCGCTGCCGGGCTGTGCCTCGAGGGCGGCTGGAGTGCACAGAGCGGCCGCGCGGCGGTCGCCGACATTCCCGTGCTGGGCGCGCAGCCGTCGGCGACCGGCAGTTGTCCGGGCGCAAAGCCGACGACATTTTCGGCGGGTGCACCCTTCAGCAGGGGTACGCCGGGTGGTTCGCAGTTGCGGCACTGGCCCGTGCAGCTTCACCTGATATCGCCGACAGCACCGATCTACCGCAACGCCGACGTGCTGCTGGCAGCGGACTGCTCGGCGTTCGCCGTAGCCGACTTCCACGCCAGCTATCTCTCGGGGCGCGCCCTCGCCGTCGCCTGCCCGAAGCTCGATGCAGGCCAGGAACGCTACGTCGAGAAGCTCGCGGCGATGATCGACGCGACCCGGGTTCGGAGTCTGACAGTCCTCGTCATGGAGGTTCCGTGCTGTGGTGGACTGGTCCAGCTGGTCCGCCGTGCACTGGACCGTTGCGAACGCTCACTGCCGGTGGGTGTTGTCGTGGTCTCGCGTGCAGGAGCGGTCGTTGCGGAGCGAACGCTGGTACCGTGAATCAGCGCTGGCGGGAGACTAGCGAATGATGCGCGAGGCTCGGCCGAGGAGGGTGTTGTACTCGCTGGCGTCGCCATCCTCCTTGCCTCCCACGGGCGTTCCGCACACCGCGCAGCGGTACTCGTACTTGTTGCCCGTGGGCAGGACCAGGAGCAGGTGACGGCGCACGGGTTGGGCCACCCTGCAGGTCGGGCAGTAGACCTCCGAAACCTCGAGCGCATCGAACTCGCGTCGTTCCTTCATCGGCAGAGAGGATAAGAAACGGTCCCTGTCACGTCAAGAACGTGTCAAGTCGCTTGCTCCAAGCCCCTCAGTTCTGTAGAGTTGGGCTAGGCCGAGTGTTTCGTGTTCTGAGACGGCGAGGCGAGAACCAGATGGTGTTGAAAGGATTGGGGGGTGCCCGTGTTCCAACGGTACGGCATTCGACGCAAGCTCGTGATCGGCATCGTCGGGGTCCTGGTGGTCCTTCTCGGTGGGTTGGGGATCTGGACCGTGAGCTATGTAAACCGGCAGACTCGGCAACGGCTCTACTCGGACGCCCAGGGTCTCGTCGATGTCGGTGCCAACCGCATCACGGGTTTCTTCTCGGAACGGGGGCGAATCGTGAGTACGTTCGCCGAAAACCCGGAGTTCCAGCAGTGGGCCCGCGCTGTCGAGCGAAGTGGGAGGCCCGAAGCGGGCTCGAGCCAGGAGCTCCGCGATCTGATCGCCTACACAAAGCGAATCACGGACGGCGACCCCAGCGTTCTCTCCGCGTGGTTTTCCCTGAACTCGACCGGTGAGTACTTTCGTGAGGACGGGAAGGTGGAGAGGGAGGGCTACGACGCGCGCAAGCGGCCGTGGTGGTCGAACGCGGTACAGAAGGACGAGCTGTACGTTTCCGACCCCGCAGTTGACCTGGTAAGGGGCTACACGTCGGTGCCGGTACAGTGGGCCGTTCACTTCGACGACGGGCACCTCCTCGGCGTCGTCGGTATCGACGTCCTGCTGACCACGGTTGCCGACATGGTTCATACGATCCACTACGGGGGAGAGGGGATGGCCTTTCTGGTGGATGGCTCCGGGCGGATGGTCTACTACCCCGGCATCAAGGTCACCGGCGCAGCCGACAGCGGGCTGCGCAAGCTGCTCGATGTCTTTTCCGAGGGCGCAGGTTTCGACGCCGTGGAGCAGCAGATGACGGGTGGCCGGCGTGGGACGGCCCGCGTGACCTGGAACGGAAAACCCTACCTCGTGCTGTTCTCCCCCGTGCATGCCGAGCAACCTGCCATGAACTGGTCGCTGGGGATGCTGGTGCCAGAGGCAGCGCTGACGTCTCCGATCAGGCGCGCGGAGCTGTTCTCAGTGGTGGGGGTGATACTGACAATCGGCCTGGTGGCCGGTGCGCTGATCTTGCTGACCTCGGCGATCGTGACCGGCCCGGTCAACGGCCTGGTGGAGCGGTTCCGGGATATCGCGGGTGGCCATGGCGATCTGACCCAGAAGGTGGAGATCTCCTCGACCGACGAGCTCGGAGACCTGGGCTCCTTGTTCAACACCTTCGTCTCCGGGATCCGCGATGATGTCACGGCGGTGGCTCAGCAATCCGCGACTCTCGCCTCCGCGGCGGAGGAGCTGTCCGGGTTGAGTCAGCATATCGCCAGCACCACCGAGGAGACCTCGAGCCAGGCCGGAATGGTCTCGGC
>JAJDNH010000238.1 GCA_022340775.1 Acidobacteriota bacterium | reverse complement strand
CCCACGAAGGAAGCCACCGAGGCCGACGGTACCGCTGCAACCTGGTCACCCGCCCTCAGTACGACAACGTGGTCGCCTCTCCTCATGACCGGCACCAGGAGGTGTACAGATGTGCCACTGCCCGGCGTTGACTCGAGGCTCACCTGACCTCCGACCCTCCGAACCGCCTCCGCCACGGCATCGAGCCCGACCCCCCGCCCCGAGATCTCCGTGACCATGCTCGCCATCGAGAAGCCGGGTCTGAAAAGCAGTTGCAGCACGTCCTTCCCTTCTGCCTGCTCGAGCTCGGCCTGCGACACGACTCCTCGCGCCCGTGCCGCTTCGAGAATGCTCTCGGCCTCGATGCCACCGCCGTCGTCGGTCACAACGATCTGCACCTCGTGCCCCCGCCCCGCCGCATACAGATGCAGCAGCCCTTCGGCCGGCTTACCGGCCTCGATGCGCACATCCGGCGGCTCGATTCCATGATCGACAGCGTTGCGAACCAGGTGCAGGAACACCTCCTCGAGGGCAACCAGAAGCCTCCTGTCGAGCTCGGCGTCTCCGACTTCAACCTCCACTCGGAGCTGCTTTCCTAGAGACCGCCCGAGCTCCCGAGCGTGGCGTGCCAGGTCCTGGAGAAACGGCCTGAGCGGCTGCATCTGCATACCGAGGAGGCGCTCCAGCAGGCGGTCGGAATCTCTCAGCATTCGCTCCTGACCCCCCTCGAGCCGAAGCGCGACGTGGCGGAGCGAAGCGGCCATCGTCGCCAGGACCTGCCGGGGCTCATCGTCGTTCAGACTCCGTTCGGCTGCTCGGCTCAGCTCGACCACGCGTTGCGCGACACCGACACCCCCAAGGGCGAGAATCCGCAGCCGCGTCGCCCGGTCGGCGAGCTCGGCGAGGCTCGAAGTTGGGATCCTCACCTCGCCTCCCGGTTCGGGAAACGAGGGTGCGGTCGAAGTCTGGGACGGAGCCTTGCCCTCGGTTGCGCGCGGGGAGGTGCCGGTGGTCCCTGCTTGAGTTTCTTCCGTGCGCTCGATCTCCCTCACCATTGCGAACAGGCGGTCGATTACCTCCACGAGTCGGCCTGCGGCACTCTCGAATGGAGGGGTCAGCAGTGTCTCACCCTCATGGCAGACCTCGGAGATCTCCGCGAGCCGCATCATCCGGCTGGCGCCCTTCAGGGCGTGGAGCTCCCTCCGCACCTTCTGAGCCGCACTCTCGTCGCCGTCCACACTCGGGCTCAGGTCTGCCAGTCGCTCCAGTCGCTCTCTGGCCTCGGCGAGAAAGAGAGGCAGGAGGCCGTCGAGGTCAGGGCTCATCGCCCGCCGCCAACATCGGTCAGATCCCGGTCCAATGACGGACGTTCACGTCCACCCCGAGCACGCCTTCGAGTTCGCCTTCCGGCCCGATGATGGGCGTGGCCACCGTGAAGCACGGCTCCCCGGTCAGCAGGGACTCGTAGACCGGGGTGACGGCCGCGTGCTCGTGGCGTGTGACACCGGCAAACCACGGCCGGTCGTTGTACGTCTGGCCGACCGCTACGTGTCCCGGCAGCTCCTTTTCGCCGGTGAGCTTCTGATTCACCGTGAAGCTCACCATCGCGCCTCTCCCGTCAACCACGTACAGAAGCTCCAGGAACGGGTGCCCCCCGAGAAGCTCTTCCAGAACCCCTTCTGTCGCCTCTGCATGCGATGAAAACCCGGCCAGTCTTTCCGCCCACAGCGCCAGGACCTGCTTGAGTGAACGTTTGGAGTCGATCCGGAAGGCCTGTGTCAGGAGTTGGATGGAGAGGCCGAGATCGCTCAGGTGCTCGGCCGACGAGGTGAACTGCTTGAGACCGTCCGCCATGCGCTGGATGACCTCGCTGACTTCCTTGAGCGTGAGCACGACCTGGTCCGAGGCGGTCCGTTGCTGTTGTGTCGCGAGCGAGATCTCTCGCGAGGTCTGAGCGGTCTCGCTCAACGCGCCGCGCAGCTCCTCGATAGAGGTTGCAGCGGCGCGGGCGCGTGCCAGCACTTCGGTAGCTGCCTTGCTTCCCTCCTCGGTGGCGATCACGGCCTCGCGCAGCGACTCGGAGAAGTCGTCCAACAGACGACGGACCGACTCCACGGACTCGCGGGAGCGCTCGGCCAGACGGCGGACCTCGTCGGCAACGACGGCGAACCTCTGCCCATGTTCTCCGGCGACGGAGGCTTCGATCGCAGCGTTGAGGGCGAGGATGTGGGTTTCCTGGGCAATCTCGTTGATGAGATCCAGGATGCCATAGATTTCTCGCGACCTGCGGCCGAGGGCATCGGTTCTGGACGCAATGGCCTCCATCCGCTCTCGTACCGCTTCCATACCAGAGAGGGCCTCTTCCACTGCTCCTGCTCCCTCATCCCCAGCCCGCTCGGCGTCGGCTGACAGCTGGGCCTGGGTCGAGGCATTGGTGGCGATCTGACCGGCTGCACGTGCCAGCTCCTCCATGGTCGAGGTGATCTCCACCACCCCGGCTGCCTGTTGAGACGAGCCGGAGGCGAGATCGGCTGCGGTCTGCTCGACCTTCTGGGCGGCGACCGCAACCTCTATCGAGCCGCCCTGAATCTGCCGCACCAGACCGTCGAGAGATTTGAGAGCGACCCGTACGGGCATCTCGAAGTCGTGCCCTAGGTCCCGCCCGGCGGTCCCGGCGCTCACGAGATCCCCGGCTCGCAAGGCCGTCAGCGAGGATCTCAGAGCGGAAAGCTGGCGTTGGGTGTTGTCGTAGAAGTCGAGACTCCTCCGACGCAGGCGGCGTTCGGGGAGGAACACCGCCCACACGTACAGCACGATGGTGGCGAGGGCGGCCACTGGTATGCCTCCCACCGCCCACGCCGGTGCCTCCGCCGGCAACGCCATTTCCAGCAAGCCGCCGCAGGCCAGCGTCAGGACCAGGACCAGCAGTAGCCCCAGCGCTGACCGGTCAGCCGGACCGTTTTCTGAATCCGTCACGGTGTTCCTCCCTCTTCAGGCTCGTCCCCACTTGGAGAAACGTGAGTGGTGCGCCCGGCTCGATGGCGGTCGCCGGGCTCCCTCCGAGCCTGGCCGAGCCGGCCCAGCCACTTGACACAAGTCTCAACAGTACCGCCTCAAGCCGGTGAGTGGTCGGTGGCTCGGTGTTATGGATGGCCGCGCCACTCTCCGGAGTCTCAGCGCTCAAGGGCAGCTGGACCGTGCTGCCGTCGCTGTCGACGCTGCGGATCTGAGCCGATGGAACGGCCCACCGACGGCTCTTCCTGCAGACCACCGTGGACCTGTCTGGATTCATCGGTCGCCGTTTCCGAGTCGAGCGAGGTCAACGAGCCGGATGACACGTCCATCCAGCTCACGTTCGCCGTACACCGTGCACTGGCCGAGGCCAGCTTCATCTTCGACCTCGAAGCCGGCGATCTGCAGGGCCTCATCCGCCGCGAGCCCAACAGTCTCGGTCCGATCTGACGGTCCCACATGAGTCACGATGGTGACCATGTGTTCCGTCGTTCCAGTCGCACCGAGATCGAGGAGGCGACCGAGATCGAGGACGCCGATCGGCTCGCCGTCCAGCTGGCTCAGGCCGAGCAGAACGGGAGACGAGCCCGGTACGCCATGCACAGGCAGTGCGCGAACAACCCTCTTGATCCGATCCAGAGGCAGGCCGCAGAGCGTAGCACCAACCCTGACAACCAGGTAGCCTCGGCCCTGCTTGACCAGGGGCATCTCCCTCATCCGTAAAGGATAGCACCGATGCAGAAGTCCGCGTCGCAACCTCGTTGCAAACGGGGTCAGTGTGGCCACCCGATCCGCGGCGCCGTGCTACGCGCGTCAGGGCGACAGCGCTCTGCGCAGCGCCTCGGCCAGAGTTCGCGTGTTTACCGGCTTTTCGACGAAGGCCACATCGTCCGGCAGCTCACCGAGAACACCCGGCAAGCTGCCGCGAGCGTAGCCGCTGATCAGCACTACGGGCAGGCCTGAGTGCTTCCGGCGCACTGGACCGATGAGATCGATGCCCACGCCGTCCGGGAGCTGCAGATCGGTCAGCAGGAGGTCGAGCTCCTGGGCCTCGATGAGCTCCAAAGCTGCGGCGACCGTTGCCGCGGCGAACACCCGGTATCCCATTGACTCGAGAACGTCACGCAGGGCGTGCCGTACCTCCGTGTGATCTTCTACCAGAAGCACCGTCTCCGAGCCGCTCATGATATCGGTGTCGTCGCTCATCTTGCGGGAGGTTGCACGACGTTCCGCAGCTGCCGCCGGCAG
>JAJDNH010000221.1 GCA_022340775.1 Acidobacteriota bacterium | reverse complement strand
CGGCCATCTCGCTTTCCCAAGCGTCACCGGCGCCGAAGGCGACGAGTAATTCACGGGGAAGGCGGTCGGCCGTGTGGCTACAGCTGCGATGGAGGCGCCTCGTTGCCTGCCCGGAGCGGACCGTGAGAACCATGAACCACTGGAGATCCTTGCCCGCTCCGAGGCAGGTGACGACGGGCGTCTGCGGAGCAGACGTCCGGGCGCCGGAGCTACAGATCAGGCCGCGCCCCATTGGCCCTTGGCGCTGGGAGAACGGCCCCACGATTGGAAGAGGCGGCCCGAGTGGCTTCCGGCGGTCGCCACAGAGCCGTTCATCCCTGCTCGTTGCCTCGCGTCTTGCTTCTAGCGTCTAGCGTTCTCGCTGACTGCGGAGAGAGCCCTCCTTCGGCGGATCTGTGAGCCGCGGTTGCTATAGTGTCGAGCTCATGGGGCGGATTCCGAAATCGGACGGCTCGCTGCCGCAGCGTGGGGGCTGCGTCAGGGTCGGCGTCGGCTCGCTCCTGCTGCTGGTGCTGGCGCCGCCCGCAGCGCTTGTCCGCTGGTGGCGCCGGCAACGGCGGGGGCACCAGCTCAGGATAGTTCGGCGTGACCTGGGCGGGACGACTTTTTCCAGGATCGAGCTGACGGTCGACGCGCCGCTGTCACGTGAGCTCGAGGTAAGGGCCGCGCTGATCGATGCGCTGGTGCGTCTGGCTGAGGGTGTACGTCTCCCGGACGACGTGTACCACCTGGTGTTCCGCAGGTCGATCGAAACCGAGGCAGATTTGGTTGGAATCGGCCCCCAGCCGCAGGAGCTGGCGCAGCGCCTCGGCATTGCCTTCTCCCACCGAGCTTCGACGGGCCGCACCCAGCTGTGGCTGACCCTGCCCAGAACCGTGCACCTGTCGGAGGTCGTGGATCCCATCGTCTTCGATCCGGAGCGGCCGGGGGCGTCCGAGGATCTGGTGCTTCAGGCCCGCCCGCGGTGGGCGATGGTGTCCGTCTTCGCGCGCAGCGGGCCGTCCGTCGTCTACCGACTTCGGCTCCACCTGCCGCCGTCAGCGGTGGGCACCGTGGACGCGGTCATGACTCGGCTTTCTGCTTCGCTGTCGGCTGGTTGACGTCCCGGGTTGGCCGACTTTGCCACGCCGCGGCGAATGTGATGAAATTCACACGCACGAGACCTGGGCGGCCGGTGGGCCGTCGGAAGGAGTGACGGATGGACATCGGTCTGGTCAAAGACAGGCGACCGTTCGAGCACCGGGTGGTGCTGACGCCGGGCGGGGTCCGGGGGCTGACTGCCGAGGGGCATCGGGTCTACGTGGAGAGCCACGCCGGCCTCGACGCGGGGTTCTCGGACGAGGCGTACGGCGAGGCCGGTGCAACGATTGCGTTCTCCGAGGAGGAGGTGTTGCTGAGGTCCGAGCTGGTGCTCAGAGTGTCACCTCCGCAGCCCGCCGAGTACGACAAGCTCCAGCCGGGGCAGGTAGTGATCTCGTCGTGGCATCTGGCGGTGGCGCCTCCCGAGACGTTTCGGTCGGTTCTGGAACGACAGGTGACAACGGTCGGGTACGAGATCATCGAGTTCGACGACGGGCACGCCCCGGTCCTCGAGGCGATGAGCGAGATCGCCGGCCGGATCGCGGTCATCATGGGCTCGGGGATGCTGCTCAACGAGTTTGGCGGCAAGGGGATGCTGATCGGAGGGTCGCCCGGGATTCCTCCCGCCTCGCTCGTCATCCTGGGCGCCGGAACGCTCGGCCGCTGTGCTGCGCAGAGCGCTCGCGGGATGGGCGCCCACGTGGTCGTGCTCGATCGTGACATCAATGCCCTCCGCCGCCTCCAGTCGGTCGTCGGGTTCGATGTGCCGACGATGGTGTCGACGCGGCCGAACCTGGAGAAGGCGCTGGCATTTGCGGACCTCTTCCTGTGTGCTGTGGCGGTCCACGGCGAGCGAACGCCCGTCCTTGTCACCCGCGACATGCTCGGCCTGATGAAGCCGCGCTCGATCCTGATGGACCTGTCGATCGACCAGGGTGGGTGTTGCGAGACATCGCGCCCGACCGACTTCTCGCGGCCGACCTACGAGATCGACGGCATCACTCACTTCTGCGTCCCCAACCTTCCCTCCACCGCGTCGCGTGCCTCGACCAGGGCGTTGACCAACGCCATCCTCCCGTTCGTCGAGGAGATCGCCGGCAAGGGCTTCGATCGCGCAGTGGGGGAGAACCGGGCGTTGCGGCGCGGAGTCTACACCCACGGCGGGCATTGTGTGCGTGAAAGCCTCGCCAAGGCCTTCGGCGTTCCGTACACCCCTATCAACGGCAACTGAAGCGCAGAGGGAGGGCCCGATGACCTGGATGGAGATCTACCGCCAACGGGTGACCACGGCCGACGAGGCGGTGAGGCAGATCCGCTCCGGCGATCGGGTCTGGGTGCACCCCGGGTGCAACACCCCACTGAGGCTGATCGACGCGATGGTGGCGCGGGCTCCGGAGCTCGAGAACGTCGAGGTCGACCACATCATGACTCTGGGCAACGCGCCTTATGCCGATCCAGGCATGGAGCGGCACTTCCGGCACCGCGCGCTGTTCGTCGGAGGCAACGTGCGTGCTGCGGTGAACGACGGCCGTGCGGACTTCGTACCGATCCACCTGCACGAGATCCCCGGGCTCATCACCTCGGGACGGCTCACCGTTGACGTCGCGCTGATCCACATATCCCAACCTGACGAGCACGGGTTTTGCTCCTTTGGGGTGGGCGTCGACGCCACAAAGGCGGCAGCCGAGCGCGCCCGGGTCGTGATCGCGCTCGTCAACCAGCAGATGCCCCGCGCCTTGGGCGACAGCTTCATCCATGTCTCCAAGCTCTCCCATGTGGTCGAGGTCGACGAGCCGGTGATCGAACTGCCGATGGTGTCGGAGGTGTCCGACGTGGCGCGGTCGATCGGCGAGCGGATCGCGTCGCTGATCCCCGATGGCGCCACCATGCAGATGGGAATCGGCGAGATCCCCGACGCCGT
>JAJDNH010000190.1 GCA_022340775.1 Acidobacteriota bacterium | reverse complement strand
CGTCGAGTGTGACGTCGTACGCGGTCCGGATGTCGGGAAAGATGGTCAACGGTGCCCGCGTCGGGTCGAGTTGAATCGCCAGCTCCGGCACCGAGCTGCGCTCCTGAACGGCCGCAGCTGCGCTGACCGTCGGCATGCGGGCGGCGTCTGCTGCGGCGACCTTGGAGGTCGCCCCAGCGACCTGCTGTGCCGCTGCGGCGGCGCCGTGCGAAACCTCGAGGGCACGGCGGACGGCGGCGTCGGCGTCGAGCCTCAGCGTGTCGGCGGAAGCAACCGCAGCCAGCCCCGCTGCCAGCAGCGCCACTACCAGCGTTCGTCCACAACGGTTCGTGAATCTGTCTGTCATGCTGCCTCCCCATGCGAGTCGGGCGAGTCGGTATCGGTCAGGTAGAGGAAGGTGTCCTCGAGGCCGGCGCGGATCTCGCGCACGTCATCGGTAGCGATGCCGCCTCGAGTCAGGGCCGCGGTGACGGTGCCGACCGGATCGTCGGTGTCGACCAGGCGAACGTGCACGCTCGCGCCGAACACCGTCACGTCGGCGGCGCCGGGCAGCGCCGACAGGAGGCGCGTGACCTCACCGCGGGCGCCGCCGGTGACCTCGACGACGCGGCCCGGCAGGCGCTCCGGGATCCGTGCCGGCGGCGCATCCGCCAGCACCCGGCCGTGGTTCATCAGCACCACCCGCGAGCAGCGCTCGGCCTCGTCCAGGTAGGGCGTCGCCACCACCAGCGTCAGCCCCTCGCCCACGAGCTCGCCGAGGAAGCGCCACAGCTCGCGGCGGGTGACCGGGTCGACCCCGGTCGTCGGCTCGTCGAGCAGCAGCACCTCCGGCGAGTGGATCAGGGTGCAGGCGAGCGCCAGCTTCTGCTTCATGCCGCCCGACAGGCGGTCGGCCTGGCGGTCCCGGAATCGGATCAGCCCGACCCGCCGCAGCAGCTCGTCGCGCCGCTGCCGCCAGTCGGAGACCGAGTACATGAGAGCGAAGAACTGGATGTTCTCGTCCACCGTCAGGTCGCCGTAGAGCGCGAACCGCTGTGCGAGGTAGCCGATGCGGTGGTGGAGCGCGCGCCGGTTCCGCCACAGCGGCTGCCCGAACGCCTCGGTGCGGCCGTCGCTGCGGCGCAGCAACCCGGCCAGCACCCGCAGGGTCGACGTCTTGCCGGCGCCGTCGGGGCCGATCAGGCCGACGATCTCGCCGCGCACGACCGTCAGGTCGATGCCCCTCACGGCTTCGGTGGAGCCGTAGCGGACCTGAAGGCCGGCAGCCTCGAGAACCGCGTCGCTCACTTGCTGCTCCCGATGGGCTGCCCGAAGTAGGCGTCGGCCGGCATGCCGGGCTTGAAGACCCCGCTCGAGTTGTCGAGCGCAACCTTGACCTTGAACACCAGCTTGGCCCGCTCCTCCGGCGTCTGCACGTTTTTGGGCGTGAACTCGGCCTCCGGCGAGATGTAGGAGACCTTGCCGACGAACGGCTTCGGCTGCCCGTCGGCACGCACCTCGACCGAGTCGCCGAGCTTGATGCGCGACAGTGACGGCTCGTCCACGTAGGCGTTCAGCCACGGGTGAGCGAGGTCGGTGAGAACCGCGATCGGGGCGCCCGGAGGCAGCACCTCGCCCGGTTCGGCGATGCGGTCGGTGATGACGCCGTCGCGCGGTGCGACGACCGTCGCCTCGCTGATCCGCTGCTGGATGCCGGCGACCGCGGCCGCGGCCGCCGCCCTCTGCGCGCGCGCGGCCTCGATCTCCTCGCGGCGCGGCCCGGCGGTCAGCTTGTCGAGCTCCGCGTGCAGCGCCGAGACCTGGCGGCCGGCGACCTCCTTGCGGGTACGCGCGTCGTCGCGCGCCTTCTCGGTGGCGGTGCCGCGCTTGGCCAGCCCCTCGAGGCGGTCGAGATCGCGGTTGGCGTTGTCGAGCTCGGCCTGGGCCTGGGCCAGCTGCTGCTCGGCGCGGTTGAGGTCCTCGACCCGCGTCCCCTTGAGGAGCAGGCGTAGCCGTGCGTCGGCGGCCTCCTCCTCGGCCCGCGCGCGGGCCAGCTCGTGCTCGGCGTCGGCGGTGTCGAGGCGGGCGACGAGGTCGCCGGCGTGGACCGCGTCGCCCTCCTGAAGCGGCGCCTCGAGCAGGCTGCCCCCGACCTTCGACGCGAGGCGCACCTGAGTCGCCTCGATGTGGCCGGAGGCGTGTATCCGCCCGTTGTCTTCATTGCCGCCGCAGGCCGCGGCGGCGAGCGCGAGGGCGAGCAGGGAGAGAACCGCGAGGTGTTTCGATCTCATGACGTGACTCCTTCGGAAGTGATGCCGTTGAGGATGATGTCGTTGGCGAGCCGGGCGATCTCGGGCAGGTCGTAGGGGACCTCGGGGGTCGCCACGCCGGCCTCGGCCAGCCGCGTCAGCAGGCGCAGGCCGTTGGCAGCGAAGACGACGCTGCCGACCACCATGACGTGGGTCAGGAGCGGCTCGACGTCGGCGCGGAACACGCCCCGCGCGCAGCCGTCCTCGACCACCTCACGGGTGGCCGACATGAACCGCCCCATACCCTGGAGCGCCTCGAGCGGGAGGTTGGCGCCGCCGGCCGCGATCTCACGCAGCATGATCTGAGGGAAGTGGGGATGGACGATAGCGGTGTCGGCAAACGCGACCTGCAGCCGGCGCAGGCGCTCACGCGGATCCTCGCTCCCGGCCAACGCGTCGGCGAGCTTGCCGGCCAGGAGCTGGAAGTAGGTACGGAGGACGCCTCCGTACAGCGCAGCCTTGTCGCCGACGTGGTAGTAGAGCATCGCCTTGTTGACCCCCGCGCGGCGGGCGATCTCGTCGACCCGCGCACCGGCATAGCCGCTTTCGGCGAACACCTCTTCAGCGGCAGCCAGGATCCGCACTGCCGTGGGAACCGTGCTTTCGTGTGTCGAGTCGTTCATGTTCGCCTCCGAACTAACCGGTTGGTTAAACCGACGGGTTAGTTATAACGCCGATGAGATCGTCTGTCAAGTCCCAGGCTTGAGGAGAGGTGAGCGTCTCCCGCGCGCTGGGAGAAGGAGGAGTTATTAAGTGATTGAGTGATTAGGTGATGAAGGCCCACCCGCCCACCCGGGAGGGGAAGGGAAACGGGAAACGGAAGACGCTCCCCGAACCACCCCAGGGACCCTTCTTCGCGACTTGGGGGTAGCCGGCGCCGGTCTTCTTCCTTCTTTTGTGGGGGCAGGCGTCTCGCCTGCCCGGGTGGGGGTCGTGCGCTGCGCCAAGCCGCGGTGATCCCGATTGCTCGGCTCCACCATCCCTTCTGGGTAGGCGCGTCCTTCAGGGCGCGCCCTCAGGGATGCTCCGGCAGGTCGTTGTGTTCCAGGGTTGACCTACCGGCACCGGGGGCGGGCGCTGAAGCACCCGCCTACGGAACCTCCTGGCGACTCTTATGTTGTCCGGCTCAACAAGAAACCCCCGACCACCTCTTTGGGTGGGCGGGGGTCGTCTGGCTTCTACCGTTTTCCGTTTCCCCTCCTCCCGGGTGGGCGGGGAACTTCCTTACCTCCGCGTGACCCTCACCCCCCACCACACGAGGCCGCCGACGACGGCCAGCAGCAGGGTGAGCAGCAGGCCGGTCCCGAGCCAGTTGGGCGGGGCCACGACGTGGATCCGTGCCGACTGGTCGTGCGACTCGATGCGTCGGTTGTCGGCGTACGCCTCGGTGCTGAGCCGCACCGGGTAGTCGCCGACGGCTACCCCGGCCGGCGGCGCGAGCTTCACCGCCACCCGTACCTGCGCACCCGGCTCCAGCCGCTGCGTCAGGGCGGGCGTTACGGTGACCTGCCAGTCCGACGGCGCGTCGGCGTGCAGTCGGATGTTGTCCACC
>JAJDNH010000182.1 GCA_022340775.1 Acidobacteriota bacterium | reverse complement strand
GGTGGACCATCCGTCTGGCATACCCGATGGCCCGAAGTGTGAAGCGACTGTTCCGGGAAGCTGTGGATAATAGTGGATCCCTTGAGCTACATATAGCGCGCACAGGACGAGAAATACCAACAATGAGGATCTTCTGATGGTCATCGCCTTCCCCTCGATTTCAGCAGCCCTATTCACCAGTCCCCAACGTCTCGCTGAGTATCCCAGCTTGCTCCACCCTGCTCGAGTCGACAATGGCGGAATGGCGTGACGGACACGGTTTCTCGGCTCTCATGCTTCCACTCGTGAGGCCGCATCGTCAGGGAACGGGTAGCGTTGTTTGAGCGCCTCGAGAAGCATGAACGCCTCGGCTGCGTCAACTGATTGACCGAACCGGATCGTCCTGGAACCGTGGTCGAAGGCGATCCAGCCCGAGCCGCCGGCGCCGGAACTAGACCGGCTGGAGTCCGGTCCGGTGACCCGGAGTCGCCGGATCGAGGCCAGGTCGTACTTGCGCCTCCTACCGATTCCGAGGATGTTCTTGTGTATGACAAGGGAGTCGGGGCGGAGAAGCACACGCTCCTCACCAACCAGCATCCAGAGGAGAGCGGCGCCTGCGGCCAGCCCACCCACCGTCCAGCCGATGAGCCAAAGGGTCAGGAACGCCGAAACCGGGTGATCAGGGCTGCGATGGAGCACCTGGCGAAGGACGCTGACCTCCCCCACCGCCCATCCACCGAGCCAGACAACCAGAAGGACTGCCGCAAACCACTCAATGCGGGCTGGGATGACCAGGAGTAGGCCGTCTGGGTCGTCGCGGATCTTGGTACGTGTCTTTGGGACCGGTTCAAAGCTCATCTACTGATTCCGAAGGCGCTGAGATTGCAGCCCAACTGCGAATCATGCGTCCGAGGTGACGGACTGCGTTGCAGTTGGCCGTCGAAACCCCGGGCACATCCAACGAAAGTGCCAGAAGTGTCGGGCCTGGCACCTGTACGGCTGACTGCCAGAGAAGCACTAGATTCATGTGCCAGGCCCCTTTCGGGCTCAGCTGATCCACACCCACCTGTCGTACAAATGGAAAGGGCCGACGAACGGCAGGTCGGCGAACACGGTGATGATCTCGCCGCCACACCGTCCACCGAAGTCGTACTCGAGGTCGTAGGCGTACAGCGCGCCAGGGATGAAGACTATTGGGTCCGCCGTGACGAAACCGTTCTCCCGGCACGGTTGCTCGGGGAACAGGTCGGTGAAGTAGCGCAGGTATGCAAGTATCGTGTGGGTCACGACGACGGCAACCTTCCGCTTGGGGTGGAGATCCAAGTAGGAATCAAAACCCGTCACGCAGTACGCCGTTCCGCCAGGGCTCTTGGCGTTCAGGAAGTGCGTGTACACCTCTGACTCGATCCGCTCCCGGTACGTGCGTGAGAATCCGTTTGGGGCAAGGTCTCGAGCATCCGGGATCCCGTCCTCATCCGTGTCGGCGGAAGAATCGGCTGTCATGCGGAAGAACTCCTGCTTCTCTGTGAGCCCGTCATGATCGCGATCCACGTTGTCGCTGAGCGTGTTGGTGGGCTCATTGGGATGCCTGAGCCGGCCGCGCAGCTCGGATCTTGCAAGCAGCTCCGCGTACATCCGAACTCCTTCCACCCCCTCGGGGCCAGGGACCGCCTGCGACAAGGGCCAACGCCGGGCCGCCTCCCAGCCGGCCTGGGCCGTGCGCAGGAAGACGTAGGTGAGCTGGACGGCACAGAGAACCAACGCAATCCTGAAAGACAGGCGCAGGGTCTTCTTGAGCCGGGTCATGAACCGTGAGTGCGGCTGCGGAGCGCCCGCTTCCCATCTTGGGCCCTCCCACCTTGGGTCAGGCCAACGTTCCTGCGTCGTCGTGTTGAGTCTCTCATCCCGGCGTCATTCCCCGCTCGCCTCGTGCTTACCCCCACGCCTGTCACGCCCCGTACGGCTGTGCCCCCTCCCAGTGACCATGTCCAACCACTCCTGGAACTTCTTGGGGTATGGCTTCGTCCTCTGTTCCGCAAGGAGATAGACCTTCTTGACACCATGCTTCGAGAGGATGCTGAAGACACCGGCGACGACACCGTACTGCGCTCGCTTGTCGATGTTTAGGATGAAGATCACACGTGGGTTGGCCCTCACAATGGCCGCAACGCGGGCATCCAGCTCACTCGAGTCGCGTACCGGCAGCGACATGTCCCAGCCAGCGGAAACACGGACCTCGCCGTCCGCCTCGACAGCGATGTAGGCGCCCTTCTCAGGAACAGCCACAGTCGTCCAAACGACTGGCAGCTGGATGATGCGCCGGCCCACAGCCTGCGGCACCGGAACAAGGAGCAGTGCCGCGACGGTCAGCAAAGGTGTGACGCGCCAACCGATAGTGGGGGACATCAGCGACCTCCAGTGGACGGGGATGCCACGTGGCTTCTCCGGTCAGCGACTGGCCGGAAGCTCGGTGTGGAAGTAGATCATGCGGACACCGGCGCTACGAAGCAGAGAGACAAGGCGGTCCACTTTCTCGTAGCGAGTGTCCTTGTCAATCTTGAGGATGAACGGCCGGCCCGGGAAAGACGCTGTCACATACTCCACTGCTGTCCGAAGCTCGTTCTCGTCTGCCACCGGCAGACTCATGTGATCCCCGTCAGAAATCCACAGCTGCCCGGATCGTCTGATGCCGACATACGCCGCCTTGTCGGGCAAGCGCGGGCCCGTCACAGCCGTTGGCGCTCGGTAGGTTCCCCCATAGTAGCTTTCTCCCGGGATGTTCAGGTCGAGAAGGAAAGGTGCGCTCAGGAGAACGAGGACAGCGGAGAGCAACATCCACTTCCCCCAGGGGCTCTTCGTGCGAAACCCGCCCGCGCGTTCCCGCAGTCTTGGCATGGTCACGGGGATCTCTCCAACTCCCACCCTACCCCAGAGTGAGACCCGTCGGCATCAGGAAAGTTCCATCTTTGGATCGGCTCGCCGCCGGTGCGGCGCATCCCACGAAAGTGCCAAGAGTGTCGGCCCTCCTACCTATCCCGTCCGGCTCATTTTCAGGCTTCGTGCCTTCGCATCGAGGATCAGCTGGGCTATCACGGCAGGCCTGCGGATGCCCCGAAGGAGCACCCGTCCATCCGACTTGAGAATCACGACATCGCCCACGTCCCAGAACCTCCCCCACCGTGGGAACGAGTACTCGACACGTGAGATCTCCGCGAGGGGAACACGAGTCCGGACGTGCCCGAGGATGCCCCTTTGTCTGACAAGAGCGGATTCGGTCACAACGTCGCGCCGGTGCATGACCTCCAGGCCCATCGGCGCGGCCAGCAGCACAAGCAGAGCAGGAAACAGGATTTCGGAACGGCCTGTGACGTTGGGGAGCGTGATCACCCCCACGACGAGCAGGGCGAGCCCTAGGACCAAGCCTCTCCACGGGACAAGAGCAAACTGCACATCCCAGCTGTAGAGCCCGGCCAGGTCAACAGGCACCAGCGCGGCGAGCAACGATGGCCGGAGCTCAAAGAGCTCCCGTTCAGGGCTGTCTGTGGTCACGTGCTCACATCCACCGCACCCAGCTGCTCACCGTGCATCGAAAACGACAAGGCGCGTTCCAGGTTGATGCTGCGGTCACGTGCGCATCCCACAAGAATACCAAGAGTGTTGGCTCTGCCACCTAGTTTGTCCGACCCTGCCCCAATGCGTCTTTGGGCCTCACGCCTGTTCCAGTTGGCGGGGGTCTTGCCACGCAGTGACCTTGGGGACCGGCCTCATCCTGCAATCAGGCTCCTATATGCGTCGTCTCAGACATACCCCCGCCGGCGCAGCCTCTCAGAAAAACGCACCAGCCGAAACGCCGCGAAACTCAGAACGGGGAGTATGAAGAGCAGTAGTTCGAACAACCCCGAGCCCCCGTCGGGCGAGAAGCCGAAAACCCGCTCTATGAAGTCCATGTTCTTCTCCTTTCTCTATCTGCGAAGCTCCGATGTCGCGGCCTCCCGGCATGGCGGCGAACGGGAACACCCAGCTGGCACTCCGGAACCCAATCCGCATACATCATTTCTTCACCCTGACGTTGATCTGGTATCCCATTCCTCCCAGAATCCGCTTCCCGCTCACCCGGACGACATCGAAACGGTATACCCCCTCGGCACCTTTCGGCGTCACGAGGTTGATGCCGACCCGTACCGGTTGGCTTGGGTTGAGGCGGATACCGCGGATGGTCGTACTGTCTCGGTTTCCAGGCGCTGCTACGAGGACGCGCTTGCGGTCGAACCGGAGAGGACAGCCGCGCGCGTCTGTGGTGGCGCTGGGGAAGAGCTTGCCGTGCTCTTCGGACAGCTCGATGCCGCCGCGTTTCCAGTCAGGCGACGGGTCAAGTACGGGCTCGCCGTCCCGCCTGAGCGAGAAGGCGAGCACGAGGCGGCTCTCCCTGGGCAGGTTGCCCCAGAGGATCCGGAGATCTGCAGTCCGGTCGTCCCGGAACGCGGGGTGGAGATCGACGGTCATCGGCTGCTCCGGCGGCATCGCTGTGCCGGCGACCGCATTTTCCACGGCGAGGTTCTTCAGCGTGACCTGTTTGGAGCTGACCACCAGCAGATCCGGATCCAGGGTACCGACGCCGCTAATGGGATCCTCCGTGCAGGTCGCTACGGCGAGCAGACATGAATGGTGTGGAGCCGAGTGGGGAATGAGCCAATCCCACTCCGCCAAGCCCGGCTCGCCGGGCTCCAGGTTACCCAGGTTTATCGCTGGACCGACCGGTGTCCAGTCCGGACCCGAGGGCGTGCCGCTGAAGGGGCGGCCGCCGGTCCAGAAGTCGGCGGGCAACGCCGGCAGTCCCGCAGAGGCCGCGGCGAAGAAGCCGCGCACCTGAACGTTGTGCGCCACCGCGACCCCGCGATTGTGAACCTGCACGTAGAACCGGTTCGTACGATCGCGGCGCGCCGTACGATGGTCAAGAGACGCGAAGTCCACGTAGTTGTCGACCGGGGAGGCCGTCTGGAAGTCCGGGTCAGGCGCGTCCACCTTGATGTCTTGGCTTTTCCAGTGTCCTTCCCAGGTCGTGGGATCGAAGGGGTGCCAGTCCTCCGGCGTCGGCTGCACGCGTCCCGAGTCGAGGATGTTGTCGCGCATGTACAGATCCACCATGGGGCAGCTCGCGGCGTCGATTGGCCGCTCCCAGATGCTCCGGCCGTGGGTCGCGGCACGCAGCAGCCGCCGCGGCCCGTGGATCTTCAGGTCGAACACCGCGACGTTGGGGAGTCCGTCGTCCCATGGGACCCAGCTCGCGCCGCCCGTGTCGGTACGGAAGACGCCGACGTCGCAGCCGCAGAAGAGACGACTTGAATCCGTGGGGTCTATGACGATGCTGTTGACAGGGTTGGCCTGCGCCAGTCCGGTCGACATGCTCACCCAGGTCCCCGACCCTGAGGCGAGCTGGTAGACGTGGTCGTTTGTGAACTCTCCGCTGCCCTCGGAATAGAGAACCGACGCAAGGGTCAGCCAGATGTTGCCGGCTGGATCCATTGCAAGGTCGGAGATCTGGACACCGGTTGGCAAGCCGGTACCGGTAATTTCGGTGGTCGTCACGTCACCGAGCGCCCAGGTCGCGCCCGTCTTCTGCACCCTGTAGACGCGGCCGCCGGTCGTGCCAACGTAGACCGTGTCGGAGTCTGAGGGGTGGACGGCGATCGCGGTAATGATGCCGCTGATCGTGCTGGTCACCGCTCCCCAGGAATCACCGTTGTTCGGACTTCGCCAGAGCTCGTCGCCGCCGAAGTAGCAGGTGTCGGGATTCGACGGGTCGAGCTCGAACGGAGCATAGAACTGGCTGCTCCCCGAGATGCCCGCATTCTTGAGCGCCCAGGTGCCCGACGCACCGTAGGCGTCGGACCTGTAGAAGGTACTGCGGATGTACTCATGGTACATGCGGGAGGGTGTGTCGGGGTCGATTGCTGTGAAACCGCCGTCCCCGCCCGCAACCAGGTCCCAGGCCGGGCTGCCGGTGTATCGCTGCGTCCCGTTGTCTTGCGTGCCGCCGATCATGATCGTTTCCCACTGCGGGTGCTGGGAGACGCTGATGTACTCGAGGATCTGGAGATCGCGGTTGCGATGCTCGACGGTCGTGCCAGCGTCCGGCGACATGTAGACACCACCGTCGCCGACCGGCCAGACCTGGTTTGCGTCGTCGGGAGCGAAGGCAAAGGCATGCTGGTCGCTGTGCAGGATTGGAAGAGAAGTCCAGGGCCCATCGCCGGTCGTCGTCTTCCAGAGACTGACTTCTCCGTAGTAGACGGTATCGGGATCGTCCGGGTGCGGCGAGATGTGGAAGTTATACCAGGTCTGTCTGCTCCGTCGACGATCGAGCACAAAGCTGTGGGAGTGCCCGCTGGCCGTGGACGAGGTGATCGTCACGGCTCCGGTGCCGTCGCGGATCGTGGCCAATTGGGTCGTGTTGAGCGTGATCGTGTGCGTGTGGGCGGGCCCGGTACTGGCCGGCCCGGTTGTGTAGGTGAGCGTACCCGCGGTCAGGTCAGCGTTCGTCAGGTCTACGTCGTGGGTATGGTCAGGCGTACCGGCAGATCCGGACGTCACGGTGAGATCGACCCAGAGGGGGGGCGTCACGAAGTCCCAGTTCGCCCCGCCGTCCGACGTCTTGGCCATGCCCGCGATGCCACCTCCGCTCGAGAAGGCGGCGTAGATGTGGTCCGGATGGTTTCGAGACTGGCCCAGCACGATGCGCCCGAAGCTGGTCGGGAAATTGGCGCTGACGTACTGCGTCCACGCCGACCAGGTTCCCGAGGTGCGGGTCGCGGTGTAAATCCCCGACGAGTGGAACCCTGCGATCAACTGCACGTCGCTGCCGCTGGCGATCAGCACCAGGTCGCTCGCGGCTCCGGCGCGCAGCAGCGTCCAGTACACGCCGCCGTTGATGGACTCGTACACACCCTGGCGAGAAGAGAGGAACATCCGCTGGGAGGTCGGATCGGTCGGATCGAAGAGCAGACGGGAGATTTCGTCCCTTTCGAAGGCGGTCGTCGCGAGCTCACTCCAGGTGTCTCCGCCATCGTCCGAGTAGAGGATCCCGTTGCCATAGTAGGTTCCCACTGCGGCGCCGTACTGGCCCGTACCGGCAAAAACGCGCAGGTGGTTGTTGGGATCGATCGCCAGCGAACCTATGGCGAGACTCATTTGGTAGTCGGATTTCGGCGACCAGGTCAGCCCGCGGTCGGTGCTCTTCCAGACGCCTCCGTTCGCCGCCCCGACGTAGATCGTGTCTGGATCCGTCGTATCGAACGCGATCGAAATGACCCGGCCGACAAAAGCCGTTGTCGGCGAGACGATGACGGGACCGGGTCCGACCGGCGTCCAGTTGCAGGAACCGGGCACCGGCTGCCCCGCCGGTTCATCTCCAGAGGACCCTGGCGCCCGATGGCGATCGCGCAGATGCCGGATCGAGTCGATCTGGGTCCTGCGCACGCCATCGGGAATGAAGCCGAGGTGGCCGAAACGCCGCTCGAACCAGTCGAGACGGCGCATCAGCGCGCCGCCGCCGCCCGCCTCCTTCGCCTCCCGCCGCCTGCGCTCGTCCTCGGTCTCCTTCTTCGGACGCGGTATCGAGACGCGGACTGGCAGCACCTCCACCTGGCAACCGGCGTGGAACGAGAGCGACTCGCATACCGGCTTGACCCGCAGTCGATGTTTGCCCGGCTCGAGGTCGCGGGTGCCCAGCTCGACAAGAAACTCGCCGCTGGGCGCCGGACGAAAGCCGCGGCCGACGGGCACGCCGACCAGGATTCGCTGCGGGCGAACCGCGGTCCTTCCCCTGTGAAGCTCCAGCGGAACGACCTCCCATCCGGTCCCCCGCAGGAGGAACGGGAATCCCATCCTCGTGACCGAGGGTTCCAGTCTGAGGGTTGGCTCTGGGCCGCATTCGCCCTTGCTCTTTCTAGCTTTGGATCCGCCCATGACTGACTCCTTCCCTGGACGCGCGAGGCGCCCCGAACATGCCCACTCGTCCACTCTCACGACACGACGCTCACGGTCACCTTATGGCGCCGCGACCGCCGCTCGCCATCACCCAAACGGGCTATGCTCCGGGGAAGCCGTCCGTCGGCACCGACACCCTGGACCCGAAACAGAATGGGAAGGGGGCGCCAGGCCCAGCGATCCTGGCGATGCTACGGTGCATCTGTACCAGCTCGGACGATCCTGATGATTTCATTCTCTACCTTGGTTATCTCCAGAACAACCGATGGCCAGGGCACGATCGAGCTCGACATCTTGCGGTGCGATGGTCGAATCCCCCGGCTGGGCGCTGGGCCTGCGCCTGTGAAAGTGCGCAAAGTGTCGGGTCGGGTAAGCCGAAGGGGCTGAGCGAGTTGGACTCTCTCAGCCGCCTTCGACTCCCCACAGATCCGGACGTGCGGGACTACCGCATCCGGCTCCTCGAGATGAGGCTTCGCTACGCACGGCAGACCGAGCGATAGGCAATGGCCGGAGGTAGTGGATAGCGCTTCGACAGCTTGTGAAACCTGGCCCACGTCATCTTTGCCCGCTGGCTGCGCCTATTCAGCCACGCCCGCCAGGCCCGTTGGACCTCTTGGCGGAAGCGGCCGATCTGCACGCTGTTGCCGGTGATTCCGTAGTAGCGGCAGTGCCCGATCACGACCTTCGACAGGTATCGGTGCTGGACCTCGACTCGCCAGTGGCGATGCGAGGCACACCACCAACTCACCGCCTTGATCGCACGGCGCATCCTGTCTCGGGCCGTCTTGCGGCGCACATACCACTTCCCCCGCCGGGACCTCGCCCAGCAGTGGGTGAAGCCGAGGAAGTCAAAGGTCCCGGGTCGGCTGCCTCGGCCAGGCCCGCCGCCGCCCGGTCCGCGCTGCGGCCGTCGGAACGGCACCAACCGCGTCTTCTCCGGGTGCAGCGTCAGCCCGTAGCTGCGGCAGCGCTCCCCAAGGGCCTCCAGCACCCGCTCGGCCTCACTCCTATCGGAAAACACCAGCACGGCGTCATCGGCGTACCTCACCATGAGGGCACGACCACGAAGCCGTGGTTTCACTCGCCCTTCGAACCAGCTATCCAAAACCTCGTGCAGGTAGATGTTGGCGAGTACCGGGGAGATCACCCCGCCCTGCGGCGTACCGCTGGCCGGCCGCTCCACCAACCCCTCCTTCATCACTCCCGCTTTCAGCCACTTGTCGATCGCTCTCCTGATCACACCGTCGCGCACCCGTCGGTCGAGTATCTCGCGCAGCTTCCGGTGATCCAGACTGTCGAAGAACTTCGAGATGTCCAGGTCCACGACCCAGCCACCCCTCATCTCCATCAGCCCTTTCCATAGTGCTTCGAGCGCGTCATGCGCCGACCGGCCGGGCCGAAAGCCATACGAGCAGTCGCAAAAGTCCTGCTCGTACACCGCCTCGAGCACCATCGCCACAGCTCGCTGCAGCACCTTGTCCTCAAAGGTCGGTATCCCGATCGGTCGCGTGCTGCGTCCGTCGCCCTTTGGTATCTCCACCCGCCGCACCGGCGGCGCGTAGTACGTCCCCGTCTTGAACCGGTCCAGCAGTGACGCCAGGTTCTCTTCAAGGGCCGCGGCATACTCCTCCGCGCTCACCTCGTCGACGCCCACCGCCCCACTCTTCCGGGTCTGCCGGTACGCCTCGTACATCCACGCCAAGTCCATGTGGTGGGCGAGCGTCGTGATCACCATCCCCGGCGATCTCCTCGCCACCTCTGCTATCCGACACAGTCTCGTTGAGACGCTCCCTGAGCTGAATCTCTCAGTCATCTTTCCCTCTGTCGGCTCCTCATCCCGGCGACCCCTTCCCTCCACCGGGTCCCTTCGGGCTCGGTTCCCCGGCTTCCTCGGTACTATGAGTCGCTCCGACTCCCCACCGCCCATCCC
>JAJDNH010000171.1 GCA_022340775.1 Acidobacteriota bacterium | reverse complement strand
ACCACGGGCCCAGCGGGCAGCAGCCTCTAGAGCGCGCTGCGCCCTCGCTCTCCGGGTGGGTGGGGGCTCGTCTCGCGTCTAGCGTCTTGCGTCTTGCGCCCCCCCGGGCGGGCGGGGCCACTCCCCAGGAACGGTCCCGCGGCGGTGCGGGGACGGAGCGGAAGGAGGCGAGCGGCCATCCCGCCGCGGGCGGTGGGGGGACCGGGCGCAGGAGGCTTGGCCCGAGGTCCCCCGAGGGTAAGCCTCCGAGCACGGTCCCCACGGCGTTCCCGGCGGGTGCAGCCGCGAGCCGACGCGCCGGTCCGTTCCCGCTCCGCCGGCCCGCGCAGCGGGCTGCGGGCGGCAGCCCGCACGGGACATGCGTTCGCGCAACACCTGTCCAAGCAAGATCGCGCAGGGCGTTCTCCTCGCGCCTCGCCGCCAGCGAGCGAGGTGTGCACTGACCTCGTGGTCGTGCCGACGAAGCGAGCGCAGCGGCGGGGCGCGAGAGGGCGATCCTGCGCGATCCCTCTTCTATCAAAAGGGGGGTGGGGTCACCTATCACTCGTGCGACGCAGGAGGCAGATCCGAGCGGAGCGGCCCCTCGGGGCCGGCAGGACGGGCCGAGGCTTGCCTCGAGGACGGACTGACGGTCCCCGAGGGGTGCGGCCGCAGGCCGCGGATCTGCCTCAACCATGCAACCCACGGGCCGGGCCGACGTACACTTGCCCTAGGTGACACAGGAAGGAGGAGTCATGTCCCGACCAACAACAGGACTTGTGAAAGGTGTGCTCGCGGCGTGCGCGGCGCTGCTGCTGGCGCCAACGGCGCAGGCGGGCACGAAGCTGCTGCGTTTCCCGGACATCTCCGGCAACACGGTGGTGTTTTCCTACGCCGGCGACCTCTGGAAGGCGCCGGCAACCGGCGGCACCGCGGTCCGGCTGACCGCCCACCCGGGGCAGGAGCTGTTCGCCAAGTTCTCCCCCGACGGCAAGTGGATCGCCTTCACCGGGCAGTACGACGGCGACGAGCAAGTGTACGTGGTGCCGGCCGAGGGCGGCGTGCCGAAGCGGCTCACCTGGTACCCCGCCCACGGCCCGCTGGCCCCGCGCTGGGGCTACGACAACCAGGTCTACGGCTGGACGCCGGACGGCACCAGGGTGCTGTTCCGCTCGCTGCGCGACGCCGACGGCGGCCGCACCGAGACCGCGCTGTACACGGTCTCGGTCGACGGCGGGCTGCCGGTCAAGCTGCCGATGCCCAGCTCGGGCGCCGGCGACTTCTCGCCCGACGGCAAAAGGATGGCCTACTCGCCTCTGTTTCGGGACTTCCGCACCTGGAAGCGCTACTCCGGCGGCTGGGCCCAGGATCTCTACATCTACGACCTGGCCACCAACGCAGTCAAGAAGATTGCGGCCACCGTGCGCACCGAGCGCGACCCGATGTGGATCGGCGGCACCATCTACTTCGCCTCCGACCGCGACGGGACCCTCAATCTGTACGCCTACGACGTCGCATCCGGAAGGGTCAGCGAGCTGACACACTCGACGACGTGGGACGTCCGCTGGCCGTCCTCGGACAACCGCGGCGCGATCGTCTACGAGTCCGACGGCGAGCTCCACGTCTACCGGACGTCGGACGGCTCCGACACCAAGATCGACATCACGGTGCCCGACGACGGCCTCAACACGCGGCCGTCGCGCTACCCGGCGTGGAAGAACGTCGAGGACTTCGAGCTGTCACCGAAGGGCGAGCGGGCGCTGTTCGTGGCCCGCGGCGACGTGTTCACGGTTCCCATCGAGCACGGCCCGACTCGCAACCTGACCGACTCCTCGAACGCCCACGACAAGTGGGCCCGGTGGTCGCCCGACGGCGCCAAGATCGCCTACATCTCGGACGCTGACGGCGAGGACGAGCTGTACCTGATCGACGAGAAGGGCACGGGCAAGCCGCAGCGGCTGACCTCGGGCCTGGCGGCGATGCTGTACGCGCCCAGCTGGGCGCCGGACGGAAAGCGGCTGGCGTTCTCCGACAAGGACGGCAAGCTGTACGTGGTGGCGGTCGCCGACCAGAAGCTGACCCAGGTCGCCGATGACGAGTACGGCGGCATCCGCGACTATGCCTGGTCGCCGGACGGGCGTTGGCTGGCGTTCTCGATGGCGAACGCCAACAACCTGCGGTCGCTGTACGTCTGGGGCGCCGAGGATGGCACGCTGCACCGCGTCACCGACGACAACGTCGACGTCAGGGAGCCTGCGTGGGACCCCGACGGGAGCTTCCTGTGGGTGCTGTCCGAGCGCGAGTACGCGCCTCAGATCTCGACCATCGAGTGGAACTACGCCGGCAACCGGATGGATGGGATCTTCGGCTACGCCCTCCGCCCCGACGTCAAGGACCCGTTCGGGCCGCGCTCCGACGAGGTGACGGTCGAGGAGAAGAAGGCCGGTGCGGAGAAGGCGGGATCCGGCAACAAGAAAGCTGAAGGCGGCGCCAAGAAGCCCGAGGAGACGCCCAAGCCGGTGGTGATCGTCTTTGACGGCCTCGCGGAGCGTGCGGTCAGGGTGCCGATCGACGCCGACAACCTCGGCGGGCTGGTCGCCACCAAGGGCTTCCTGCTCTATGGCGTCAGAGGAGCCTACTTCTACGGCCGCTCGAGCTACGAGAAGCCGAAGCTGATGATCTTCGACCTCGACAAGCGTGAGGCATCGGAGCTGGCCGCCGACACCTCCGGCTACGCCGTTTCCGCCGACGGCACCAAGGTTCTCGTCGAGCAGGGTAAGAGCTACAACCTGTACGACGTCAGGCCCAAGGCGAAGGACAAGAAGAACATCTCGACCAGAGACATGTACGTCAACCGCGTGCCCAAGCAGGAGTGGGCGGAGATCTTCAACGAGGTCTGGCGGCGCTACCGCGACTTCTACTACCTCAAGAACATGCACGGCTACGACTGGAAGGCGATCGGCGACCGCTACCGCTCCCTTGTCCCGTACGTGGCCCACCGTTCGGACCTCAACTACGTGCTCGGCGAGATGGTGGCGGAGCTGTCGACCGGCCACTGCTACATCCAGGGCGGCGACTTCGACATCCCCGAGCGGGCCAAGGTGGGCCTGCCGGGGGCTCGCTTCGGGCTCGACGCCACCAGCGGCCGCTACCGGATCGCGAAAGTCTTCAAAGGCGACCCCGAGGAGAAGCGTTACCGCGCACCGCTCGATGCCCTTGGCGTCAACGTCAAGGCCGGCGACTATGTGCTGGCGATCGACGGCGAAGACCTCAAAGGCTCGGACAACCCCTACCGGCTGCTGCAGAACAAGACCGATCCGGTGACGCTCACGGTCAACGACAGGCCCACTCTCGAAGGCGCGCGCCGGGTGACCTACACGCCGGTCTTCTCCGAGTCCGCCCTGTTGTACAAGGCATGGGTCGACGGCAACCGTGCGAAGGTCGCCCAGCTGAGTGGCGGGCGCGTCGGTTACCTTCACATCCCTGACATGGGCGCCAGGGGGATCTACGAGTTCATCAAGTGGTACTACCCGCAGATCCGCAAGCAGGGGCTGGTGATCGACGTCCGCAGCAACGGCGGCGGCAACGTGTCGCAGTGGATCATCGAGCGGCTCGACACCAAGCTGCTCGGCACCCGCTTCGGCTACGCCTCGGACCACCCCCGGACCTATCCATACACGGTCTACTACGGACACCTGGCGTGCCTCATCAACGAGACCTCGGCCTCCGACGGCGACATCTTCCCGGCGCGCTTCAAGAAGGCCGGCCTGGGCCCACTGATCGGCAAACGGACCTGGGGCGGCGTGGTCGGCATCTCCGGCCACGGGCCCCTGCTCGACGGCGGGCAGGTGTACGTGCCGCAGGCGGCCACCAACGACGTTGACGGCTCGTACATCATCGAGGGCCACGGAGTCGATCCCGACATCGTGGTCGAGAACGACCCCGCCTCGGTGATCGCCGGCCACGACCCGCAGCTCGAGCGCGGAGTTCAAGAGGTGCTGGACGCGATTCGCCGCCAGCCGCTGACACTCCCCACGCGGCCGCCCGACCCCGTCCAGGCGAGGTGATCTCCGGGTCGGCCGAACGACGGCAATATTCGACGACGCCCCCCTCCCCGGAGGGGGGCATTCCTCATCAGAGGGTGGTTTCCAGCCCTTCGGTGGCACGCGTGGCGCGCAGGTAGCCGCGCATTCCGACCCCGGTCAGAGCGGCGCTGGCAATCACCAGACCACCGTCGAACAGGCTCCACCACGACACCCCGAAGAACCGGAACAGGCCGACACCGAGGGTTAGGAAGGCGAGACCCGTGCGGGTCAGTGCCAGGTAGGTCCGCCCCCGGGCAAGCTCCGTCCGCATGCGCGACAGCACGGTGCGCGACCCGGCGAGTGTGGTACGCGCCTCCGCTAGGTCGGTGCGCTTCTCGGACAGGCCGGTGCGGGTGCGAGCCATGTCGGTCCGCTGTCCGGCTAGGTTGGTGCGGCCGCGCGCCATGTCGGTCCGCAGGACCGAGAGGTCCGTGCGCTGCCCGGCGAGGCTTGACCGCTCACGCGACAGGTCGGTGCGGATGGTGGCGAGCTCGGTACTGCGAGTCGACAGGCGCGTTTGCTCGCGCGTCAGGTCGGTCCGCTCTTGAGCCATCTCCGTCTGGTGACGGTTGTAGGTGTCGGAGGTGGCGGCGTACTCCAGCAGGCCGGTGCTGGTGACGGTCCGCTGCTGCTCGAGATCGTGAATCCCGCGCTCGAGCTCGGTGCCGGTTTCCTGCAGCTCGACGGCACGATCGAGCAGAGCACGGATCGCCGCCAGCTGTGACTGCATCTGGTCCCTGAAGTTGCTTTCGGTCATCGTGATGCTCCCTTTGCAGCGATG
>JAJDNH010000144.1 GCA_022340775.1 Acidobacteriota bacterium | reverse complement strand
CAGGATCGTCGGCCACGCCGTGCTCCACGGCAGCAGGATCATCAGAAGCCCGACCCAGACGAGGTACCCGATGTAGACGACGACGAGCACGAAGCGGAGCAGCCTCACCGTGTCATACTACCAAGGAGAGCCCTTGGCGGGCCCACCTCGCCGATCAGCCTGCGGCGGCCGGCGAGCGAGTCCCGCGGCGCACGCCGCCGTCGTGGTAGTGTGGCGCCGTGGTGCTCCGCATTCTTTGGGGCTCGCCTTTGCCGCCGGTCCGCTCTGGCGTGAGCGACTACGCGGCCGAGTTGCTGCCCGAGCTGGGCCGGCTGGCGCGGGTCAGGGTGTTGCGAGCTCCCGATGGTGCGTCACCGGGAGCGGCCCCAGAGATCACCGGTTGTGCGCTGGTTGACTCGAGCACAAAGCCCGAGCCGGGCGAGATAGCGCTCATCCACCTCGGGAACAACCCTTACCACGAGTGGCTGCTGCCGCGTCTCGAGGATCCGGCGTGCGTCGTCGTCCTCCATGACCTAGTGCTCCACCACATTCTGGTCGAGTCAACGCTGGCTCGCGGCGATCTCGCGTCGTACGAGCAGCTGATGCGAGAGACATACGGGGATCGGGGAGCAGCGCTGGCGGCGGCCCGCCGTTTCGGTGACACGGGCCATCGCGACCCGTTCTTGTTCCCGGCGCGCCGGCCCTTCCTGCGGTCGGTGCGCGCGGCCATCGTGCATTCCAGCTGGGCAGCCGATCAGCTGCGTACGGAGAGTCCGGAGCTGCCGGTCGGCGTGCTGCCCATGCCCGTACTCGATCCGGGCTGGCCGATCGAGCGCCGGGCGGTTCGCGAGCGTTTTGGGGTTGCCGAGAACGAGATCCTGCTCATGCATCTGGGCTTCTTGACGCGGGAGAAGGGGATCGAAGACATCCTGGCTGCGCTTGCGGTTCTCCAAGGTCTGGGCGTTCCCGCTCGCCTGCTGCTGGTTGGGGAGGGCCGGCGTTCGGCGGAAATCGAGAAGGTGGCCTCCCTCGTCGGTGTGGGTTCGTACGTCGCATCGACGGGATGGGTGCCGGAGGACGAGTTTCCAAGCGTGGCCGCGGCCGCTGACCTCGGCATCGCGCTGCGCAAGCCCTCCGCAGGCGAGACCTCCGCCGCCGTGCTTCGTTTCCTGGCCTGCGGCACTCCCGCGGTTGTGTGCGGCCTCAGGCAGTTCCTGGAATGGCCTCTGGAGGCTGTCGAGCGCATCACCCCCGGGCCGGCCACCACGGCCGAGCTGGTGCGGGTCGTGAAGAAAGTGTCCGCGGAGCGCGGCACCGAGGCGGGGCGCAGCCGTCGCGAGGCTGCGCGCGTGGCCTACGCCGACCAGCACCGCCCGCCCGATGTTGCCCAGAAGCTTGTCTCACTCCTGGAAGAGCTGGCGACGTAGGACAGTCTCCGGAGCGCGCTACTCCGGTGTTCTTCGGGCGGGTGGGGGAGCGTCTCCCGTTTCCCGTCTTCCGCTTCCCATGGCCGGGTGGGCGGGACTTCCTCACCTTCTGAGTTCCGTCGGGTAAGTGGGGTCGTCTTGCGTCTTGCGTCTAACGTCTTGCGTCCCGAGTGGGTGGGGCCTTCGTCACTCCGTCACTGCGTCACTCCGTCACCGGGTGGGCGGGGGAACCAAATCACCTAATCACGTAATAACTTAATCACTTACCGGCTCACTGACGCCGAGCGCACCCTTCAGCAGTTGATCGGCAGCCGCGGCGGACTGCGCAAGCTGCAGGTTTTTCTCGATCACCTGGTTGTTCGGGCTCAGCTCGTGGCTGCGCTGGAGCAGCGGCACCGCATCGTCGTACCTCTCCATGCGGTAGAGGGTCGCCGCAACGAGGTTGAGCACCGCGGAATCGTTCGGTCGCCGCTTGGCCACCGCCCGCAGGAGCTCGAGGGCTTTTTCGAGATCACCCCGGTAGTAAGCCAGCAGCCCCGGGAGGAGGTCGGCGCCGTGCTGCGCATCGAGCTGGAGGCTCTTGAGCTCCCGCTCGGCCTCGGAGAGATTGCCCGTGGAGGCCAGGGCCAGGACCAGGGCCGCCGACACGTCCGGCGGAGAAAAGCCACCAGCGATCGCCGCCTTGAGCGGCTCGACGGCACCGCTGCTGTCGCCCTTGGCCAGCAGGTACTGTCCGAGCCTGCCCTCGACCTGGGGATCATCCTGCAGGAGGTTCGACGCCGACCGCAGCGCCTCGCCGGCCTGCTTGACCTTGCCGCCGGCCAGCAAGAGCTCGCCGTACGCCAGCTGGACCTCGGGCAGCAGCGGGTTTTCCTGGAGAGCGGTTGCGAGCTCCTTGATCGCCCGATCTTTACGCAGCAGGGCCGCATCGAGGAGCCCGAGCGCGGCCCACGCACGGTCGGAGTGAGGACGCTTCTGGGTCAGCTGCCTGAACACGTCCCGCGCCGCCGATTGGTCGCCCATCGCCAGATACACCTCACCCAGGCGCAGCTGGAGCTCGAGGTTGTCCTGCTGGTAGTTCAGGGCGCTCTTGAGGGCATACTCGGCCTCCTGCCAGCGGCCGTCACGCTGCGCCGCCTCCGCCAACAGCTCGAGTGCGGCCACGTTGGAAGGCTGCCGCCCCACTGCCTGCCGCAGGAGCTCGAGGCTGGTGGCGACATCTCCCTCGTCGAGCAAGCGGTTTGCACGCAGAATCAGTTCGGGCACGGACATGCTCTCGACGGGTGCTGACGACAGCGTCGAGGCACCGCCGCTGGCTGTCGCCAGCTGGCGCCTGAGCTGCGCCGCCTCGTCGGTGCGACCGAGACGATCGAGCAGCGCCAGCTTGAGTGGCAGCAGGCGGCCGTCGTTCGGGTAGGCGTGCAGCAGGCTTTCGACGTCCGCCAGAGCCCCCTCGAGATCGGAACCCGTCTCCAGTCGCCGCTGAACCGACAGCACAGTCTTCTCGAGGTCGGGCTGAGGTGTGGTCGAAGGCGTCGTAGACGGCTGCGCCCCTTCGCTCTTGATGCGGTCGAACAGCTTGAGGAACTCGGCCGTGTAGTAGTCCGGAACCAAGGTCAGGTTGGGGTCCTCGAGCAGGGCGGCGCGGAGGTGCGTTGGCACGTCGGCCTCGCGTCCGAGCGCGAACAGGGTCCACGCGATGCGCACGTGAAGCTCGGCTCGATGGTGGGGGTCGGTGGTCTCGGACAGAGCCTGGGTGTAGAGGGTTACCGCGCGAGAGAATGCTCCCTGGCGGTATGCCTTGGTCGCCGCCTCCTCACTCGGGGTCTGCTCCTCAGCCATCGCCACAGCGGCGCCGAGCGTCATGAGCAGGAGGAGAACCAGTGCCAGCGTTCGTTTCGTCATGATTGAGACTGTAACTCTCTGAGGCGCGACCGGCAAGTCACACGTCGTGCCGTCAACGGCAGATCCGCGGCCTGCGGCCGCACCCCTCGGGATCGTCAGTCCGTCCTGTCAGTCCCGAGGGGCCGCTGCGCTCGGATCTGCCTGTTGTGTCGCCCGAGAGAAGGAACAGCGAGTACTATCCGTTCAGAGTCTCTTGAGGTCCGGGTGGAGAAACCATTCGTAGCGGAATCCGCTAGTTGGGTGTCAGATGCGCGTTTTTCTGGACCAGAGGCCGTCACTGTTTCTCTAAACCCGGGCTATCCGGGCGCGATCGTAGCGAGAGCGGCGAGACGTTTGTCAGGACCGGGATCTGAGCGTCGAGCTGCCGGAGGCATACCTGAAGGGTATGTTGAGGACAGCGAGGCGCGAAGAGCACGGCCCTGGCTGGCGTATCGTCGCTCGCAGTAGATCGCGATCGGATGGCCCGGGTTAGTCGCCGGGTGGAGCGACCGCAAGGGTCACCGTCGGGCCGGGCAGGCGGGGGACGTCGATGGTCTTCTCGAAGGGTTTCCGGTTCGGCCACCTGACGGTCAGGCGGTGCTTGCCGGCCGCGACCTTGGCCTTGATGAGTGGCAGCTTCCCGAGGGAGTCGCCGTCAAGGTAGGCCGTGCCGCCGGGGGGCGCCCCCTCATCGTAAACCAGTGTCAGCTGGCCCACATCGAGGGTCAGCGAGACAACCTGGGTGCGCCACGAGATCTCCTTCTCGAAAGTCTGCGGCGGGTACCCGGAGAGCGACAGCGTGAAGCTGTGGTGTCCCTGGGGAAGGGTCATGGTCCGGCTCTGGATCTTCTCTCCGCCAATCGATTCGCCGTCGACGGCCACCGCCGCCGGCGGATCGATGATCAGCCGGACCGTGACCGGCCCGCTGGGAGTCGGCGTTGGCGATGGTGTCGGGACCTCGGTGGCTGTCGGGGTCACCGTCGGGGTCGGCGTTGCTGCCGGGGTCGGAGTTGGCGTGGGCGTGGGGGTCGCGACCCAGGGCGCCCCCTCGGGTCCGAATACGATTCGCTGGGCCTGTGGTGAGAAGTACAGAAGGCCGACCCCTCCAACGACGACCAGCAGCAGGGTGAGGAAGATCGTCAGAACCGGACTGCGATGATGATCGGCCTCGACCGACACCTCGTCGTGATCGATTCTCGAGGAGGTCGGGAGCACCTCGGGCCTCGACGGCGTCAACTGTGTCGTTGACGGCTGAGTTCCCAGCTCGGCGTGGCTCTGTTCGGCACGGACGACCAGGTTGCGCAGCACCGCCGAGGTTTGCTCGTCAGCCGGTGCGCTCCCGTCGGCGAGGCCGGGCACCATGCTCCGCAGCGAGGCGGCAAGGTCGTGCGCGCTCTGGAACCTGCGAGCAGGATCCTTGCGCATGCAGTCGAGAATGATCTGGCCCAGACCCTCGGGGCACCAGGGGGCGAGGGCGGATGGCTCTGGTGGATCGAGGTTGAGGATGTTGTAGAGGACGTTGCTCAGCGACTTCCCCGAGAACGGACGCTCGCCGGTGATCAGCTCATAGCCGACGACGCCGACGGAGAAGATGTCGGTGCGCGGGTCGACGGTTGTGCCCTGAATTTGCTCCGGCGCCAGGTAGCCCGCGGTGCCGAGCGCGATCCCGGTCTGGGTGAGCTTGGTTCCGCCCTCCAGCGATTTGGCGATGCCGAAGTCCATAAGCTTGACGATGCCGTCTTCCAGCACGCGGATGTTGGACGGCTTGATGTCGCGATGAACGATCCCGTGCTGGTGGGCGAACTCGAGTCCCTCACAGACCTGCAACAGGATCGAGACGATCGCCCGCGGGTTGTCCTCCAGGACACCGGTCTTGAGGAGCTCGTCGAGGTCGTAGCCGGTGAGAAACTCCTGGACCAGGTACGGAACCTCGTTCTCGACACCGAAGTCGAACACCAGCGTGATGTTGGGGTGGACCAGGTTGCCGACGAACTGGGCCTCGCGGAAGAACCGCTGCCTGACCTCGGTGTCCGGAGTCGCACACAGCTTGATCGCTACTGACCGCTTGATGTACGGGTCCCAACCCTTGTAGATGACACCGAAGCCACCGGCAGCGATCTTGTCGACGATCTCGTACTTGCCAATGCGTTCGGGCATATCCACGGTGCTACTCTAGCCGACCCCGGAGCCCGCAGCAATCACGGGCGTTCCGCTCTGAGGCGTGTTCTTTCCGACTTCCTGGGTGGGTGGGGGACATTTCTCTGTCTTGCGCCGGCGTGGGCGGGCGGGACTTCCTCACCTTCCTACTTTCTCACCTTCTCACCTCCCGCCCGGGTTTACTTGGGCATCCCGTGCGTCAGGTAAAAAGAAAGCTCCTCGAGGTGGACCTTGAGGTCGACCGAACGTATGAGCACGCTCTTGGGCCCCTTGACCTGGACCGGAGCGAAGTTGAGGACGGCGCGGAGGTGGGCGGCGACCATCTGGTCGCAGACCCTCTGTGCCGTATCAGGGGGGGTGGTGATGACGCCGATCTCGACCTCTCTCTGGCGCACGATCTCTCCCAGGCGGGAGGCGTCCTCGACCAGCAGGCCGCCCGGCGTCGGCTCGCCGATCTTGCGCGGGTCGGAGTCGAGGATGGCAACCACCAGGAAGCTCTCGCTCGCGAACCGCGAGTAATGGCACAGGGCCGTGCCCAGGTTGCCTGCCCCGACGATGAGGACCCGGTGCTCTCGGTTGAGGCCGAGGATCTCGGTCAGGTAGTGCCGCAGCTCACGGACGCTGTAGCCGACCCCGCGGACGCCGAACTCGCCAAAGTAGGCCAGGTCCTTGCGGATCTGCGCGGAGTTGAGGTTGAACCGTTGCGCGAGCTCTTGGCTCGAGACCGTCTCGATCCCGAGAGCCTCCAGCTGATCGACGCAACGGAGGTAGATCGAGAGGCGTGCGATGGTCAGCTCCGAGATGCTCTCGACGCTGAACTGGCGTTTGATCGACGGCATGGATCACCTCACGAGCATGCCTGCAGCGGACCTGGCGGCGGCGAGTAGAGGCGTCGGGAGGATCCCGACGACGACTACCGCAAGTGCCGCTACCGCTGCCACGGCGGTGATCGTTCGCGAGCGCGGGTACGCCGGCTCGCGTTTGGGAAGCGGACGCATGTAAAGCACATACACTACCCGCAGGTAGTAGAACGCCGAGATCAGCGAGTTGAGGACGCCGAAGATGGCGAGCCAGATGAGCCCCTGGTTGACGGCGGCGCGAAAGACCAGGAACTTGGCCGCAAAGCCGACGAACGGGGGCACCCCCGCCAGCGAGAACATGCAGACGGTGAGCGCGAGCGACAGAACCGGTCGCTTCCATCCCTGGCCGGCGAGATCGGAGATTACGTGTGCCTCGCTCTCGCCCTCCGAAAGCAGCGCGACGACCGCGAAGGCGCCGATGTTCATGAAGGTGTAGGCGGCGAGGTAGAAGAGAACCGCGCTCGAGCCGTCGGTGCCGGCAACGATGACGCCGACCAGCGCGTAACCCATGTGCGCGATCCCCGAGTAGGCGAGCATGCGCTTGATGTCGCGCTGCACGATGGCGACGATGTTGCCGAGCGTCTGCGACGCCACCGCCATGATCCCGGCGGCCCACACCCAGTGGCTGTCGAGCCGCAGCAGATCGAGCCCCTGGGCCAGGCGCAGCAGCACGACCAGCGCCGCGCCCTTGGGGACCACCGACAGGAAGGCGGTGACCGGCGTCGGACCGCCCTGGTAGACGTCCGGGGCCCAGCCGTGGAACGGGAAGATCGCGAGCTTGAAGGCGAGGGCGCCGATGACCATCGACAGGCCGACGGCCACCCAAGGAGAGATCCCGCCCGCCGCGGAGAGCACGCGTCCCATGTTGACGAGGTCGGTGGTGCCGGTGGCGCCGTACAGCAGGGCGATTCCGTACGCCATGAAAGCGGCGGCGAACGCGCCGACGATGAAGTACTTGAGGCCGGCCTCCAGGCTCACCGGAACGCGTCTGAAGAAGGCGTTGAGCACGTAGAGCGGGATCGACAGCAGCTCGAGGCCCAGGAACAGAGGCAGCAGATCGGTCGAGCAGGCCATGATCATGGCGCCGACCGCGGCCAGCATCAGAAGGGCGTAGAACTCGCTGTGCTCGGCGTGGTTGCGGCGCAGGAAGGGCCCCGCCATCCAGATCGTCAGGAACATGGCCGCCAGGATGTAGAGGTCGACGAAGGAGGCGACGGCGTCGATCTGGAGCATGCCGTTCCAGCTGGCGCCGGGAAGCGGAAGGGTGAGGCGTGCCCAGGCGGCGCCGACGATCGCGAGCAGAGAGAGCTCGGAAGCATAGCGCTTCAGAGAGGGCAGGAATGCCTCGAACAGCAGGAGAAGGGCGGCCGACAGGGTGAGCACCAGCTCGGGGAGGAGTGCGAGGAGATCAGAGTGCGTTGGCACGGCCCGGCCTCCTTAGTGGCCCAGCAGGAGGCGGACTGCAGCCTCCATGGGGGAGAGAAACGTGGTCGGGTGGACGCCGATCCAGACGATGAAGACCAGCAGCGGTGCCACCGCGAGCACCTCTCGCAGGTTCATGTCCTTCAGCGAGCGGTTTTCCTCGTGGGAGAACGGGTTCCAGAAGACGCGCTGCACCATCCACAGCATGTAGACGGCGCCGAACACGATGCCGAGGGCGCCGAGTATCACGGCGACCGGGTGCTGCTGCCAGGCCCCGGCGAGAATCAGGAACTCGCCGACGAACCCGTTCAGGCCGGGCAGACCGATCGAGGACAGGGTGACGAGCAGGAACGCACCGGTGAAGATCGGAACGACGGTGGCGATCCCGCCGTAGTCGGCGATCATGCGGGTGTGGCGCCGCTCGTAGATCACGCCGACGAGCAGGAACAGCGCCCCGGTCGAGAGGCCGTGGTTGACCATCTGCAGGATCGCGCCCTGCGTCGACGCCGCGGTGCCGGCCGCCAGGCCGAGCATGACGAAGCCGAGGTGACTGACCGACGAGTACGCCACCAGCTTCTTCATGTCCGGCTGCACCAGTGCAACCCAGGCGCCGTAGATGATCCCGATCACGGCCAGCACCATCAGGAGTGGCGCGAAAGCCTCCCATGCCTGAGGCAGAAGGGCCCTGTTGAAGCGCAGGAAGCCGTAGGTGCCGAGCTTCAGCAGCACGCCGGCAAGGATGATCGAGCCGCCGGTCGGAGCCTCGACGTGGGCGTCCGGCAGCCAGGTGTGGAACGGGAACATCGGGACCTTGATCGCGAACGCCAGCCCGAACGCGGCGAACACCAGCATCTGTGGGCTGCCGAAGAAGCTCGTTCCCATCGCGAGCTGAGGCCCGGTCTTCAAGAACGCGGCGTACGCGAAGCTCCACACTCCGGTCAGCTGGTGGTGGTACCAGGCGACGTAGAGGATGGCCACCAGCATCAGCACCGAGCCGACCATGGTGTAGATGAAGAACTTCACTGCGGCGTAGATCCGCCGGGGACCGCCCCAGACGCCGATGATGAAGTACATCGGGATCAGCATCAGCTCCCAGAAGACGTAGAACAGGAACATGTCGAGGGACAGGAACGCCCCCAACATCCCCGCGGTCAGGAGCAGGAGGCAGATGTGGAAGCCCTTGACGTGCTCTGTCACCGACCTCCACGAGCCGAGAACGACGACCGGAACCAGCAGCGTGGTCAGGAGCACGAGCAGGAGAGAGATCCCGTCGACCCCCAGGTGATAGGAGATCCCGAACTGAGGAATCCAGGGGATCGGCCCGGAGTCGAGCTGGAAGCCGGGGAGGTTGGGGTTGAAGCCGACCCAGATCAGGCACGAGGCGGCGAACAACACCACCGAGACGATGAGGGCCAACCAGCGGTGCAAGCGCGCGAGCCGCTCCGGGATTAGAGCGAGGACGGCGGCGGCCGCGATCGGGCCGAGCGTGACGATGGAAAGCAGGTGCGGGACGTGCACGGTTCCCTCCGGCTACCAGAGAATCACGACGAGGAGAAGTACGCCCATGACGACGGAGAGTGCGTAGTTGCGTACGTTCCCGGTCTGAAGGAAGCGCAGCAGGTCGCCGCTGAGCTCGGTCGTGAAGGCGGTGCCGTTGACCCCGACACCGTCGATGAGAATGACGTCGATTCCTTTCCAGCAGAAGGTCGCGAGCCGATGGATCGGCTGCACGACGGTTGCATCGTACAGCTCGTCGATGAAGTACTTGTTGGCGATCAGCTTGTAGGCGAGGGGGAAGCGCTCGGCGAGGCGGCGCGGCCGCTCGTAGGCGCGATCGCCGATGTAGAACGCGCGCGCCACCACGATCCCGCTCACCGCCACTGCC
>JAJDNH010000112.1 GCA_022340775.1 Acidobacteriota bacterium | reverse complement strand
AAGATCGCGGCCGCTGTGCTGCTCACGGTGGCGTCCGCCGTCCTGCCACTGGGCATGGCGTTCTTCCTCCAGGCCCTGGTGGGCGGCGGTACCGGAGGAGGTCTGGGGCTCGGGCTCGCGGTCGTGATCGCTCTGGCGGTGATTGCCGTCGCCCTGGGCCACGCTGCTGCGGTCATGCTTCGCACCCGTTCTCACTGGCAACTCCTCGACCTCGTGGGGCTGGTCGCGGTGGTTGCGGGCGTGTGGTGGACGCTCGCTACTCTCGGCCGCTGGCGGGCCGATGGAGCCTACTGGATAACGATTGGCATCCTGCTCATGGTTCTGCCGGCATCGCTGCTTCTGGCCGGCGCGGTTCAGACGACCGGCGGGCGCAGCGACCCCGTACGCGGCCACCGCCTGCTGTCGCTGACCCTGTGGAGCGTGCTCGCCGTCGTCACCGCGGTTCTCGTCCTCGGCGCACGCTGGCTCGTCACTCCGACGCCCGACGACCTGACGCAGCTGCTGGTCCCGGCGGCGCCAGGTGGCTCCTGGCTGGCGGTTGGTGGGGAATGTCGGCGACGCGCCGCCCTCATGAGCACGTTTCTGCTCGACACCTCCTCCGGGCGCTGGCTCCGTCTACCGAACCTCCCCCTGGAGACGGGATACGGTGCGATCGCGCAGGACGGTCGGCGGGCGGTCTGGACGGTCCCGGCCGCCGGACAGTGGCGAAACCTGCTACAGGTTGTGGTGGTCAACCTCGACAGCGCTCGGCCCGCCCCGACGCCGACCTCGATCACGCTGCTCCCGGAGTGGTACACAAGCCTCGCCATCAGCCCGCAAGGAACGCGCGTCGCCATCGCCAACGGCGGCACCGTGACTGTGTCGACGCTGCCCCGAGCCCGCCAGTTGGTGGCCGCTCGGCTCCCGGGCAGGCTCGAGCCGCGCGGCGCATTCTTCCTCTCTCGCGGCCTGGTCCGCATCTACGGATGGGTCGGCACGGATGAGGATCGGGGAGAGCTCTGGATCGGCGAGCTCGACGTCACCGCACGCAAGCTCTCGGCAACCGGCTCCATCCGCGGTCTGATGCAACGCCAGTGGGATGCCCGTCTCGACTCGTCCGGCGAGCGAATGGTGCTCCTACGAAGGGACGCGTTCAAGGCGCCGCGCAGCGTCAACCTCTACGATGCACGCAGCGGCGTGCAGCTGGTCGATCTCACCCGGTCCGGCTGGCGGCCGACCGGCGGTGTGACCTTCCTCGCCGATGGCGGCATTGCCCTTGTCGAGCGGAACGAGCACGAGCGGCGCCTGCGCGTGGTGGCCCTTGATGGCGGAGAGCAGACGACCACACTGCCGCCATTGCCCGGGAGGTATCGGATCGGGCAGGAGGCGGCCCCGGGAACGGTCCTGGTCGGCGTCGGCCCGGCCGAGTCCCTCTTGCACAAGTGGCGGACCTTGGCCGTAACTCCGGGTCGGAACGAGATCCGCGAGGTCGGCCGCGGTTGCCCCAGACCCACCTCGCACATTCCATGGATGTGGACCCCGTGGGTCGTCAGAACCCCTCAACCGGGATCCGTGGAAACACGGCTACTGACCACGGGCACGAAGCTCGAGCTGCTCGATCCATCCCTGACAACCACCAGGGTCCTGGCCGGGCGAAGCTGAGCCGTCGCGGCGCTGAACCGACCAGCGTCCGCTCCGGACGCTCAGCCTCCGTTCGCGCTGCTGCTCCCGTCGTAGCGCCGCGGCTTCATTCTTACAGGCTGTCGGCTCCCGTCAGGCTCATCGCGCCACCGGCGTCACTTTCGCCGGCGGCTCAGCCGGCCTGCCCTCCTGCTCGCCGCCCTCCTGGCCCAACTGCTTCTCTTGCTGCTGCTGTTCCAAGGCCTTCTGTTGCCTGAGCTTCTGGATCTCCTGCACAGCATTCGCCACCAGCTCGCGCGGCACCCGCAGCCGATACCAGCCCCTACCGTCCTGGTGGTAGCCGGCGATCGTCAGGGGCGGCCCGATGATCTTGGGGAGCGTCGGGGCGGCCCTGCCCGTGTCACTGATCATGCTGCCGACCAGCGCGACGTAGCGGGCGACGTCGACGTCCGCGTAGAACGCCGCTCCCGGCTCGAACTCCTTCATGGCGGCCAGCCCCGCGCCGGCCGGCGGGTTCTCGAACCGCCGGTAGAGCGCATCGACGGGCTCGTTGACAGCGACCAGGACCGACCTGCCCAGCCTGACCGCCTCACAGACCATCGTGTCGCCGTACATCCGCTTCATGATCTGACTTTGCTGCTTTGGGAACCCCTCGGGGAGCTCGATCGACATCTCGTACCGGTCGACGGCGTGGCCGTCCAGCTGACGGACCCCTTGATGCACCTGGGCGTGGTACTTGACGCCCATCGAGAGCGCACCGAAAGCACCCGCCTCCATGATCTTTGGGCTCTCACGCATCAGCTTCAGGAGCGTCTCGGCCTGGTCCTGGCTGCTGGTCCTCATGACGCCGTTGAACCTCATCTTCCCCTGATTCCCGCTGTACATGGCGAACGCGTAGTCGAGCGACTTGATCTGCTTCCAGCCGTCCATGGCGTTGAGTATCTGTTGCAGGCCCTCCGGCTGATCGGGCGGGTACATCCGTTTGATCATTCCTTCGTACACCTCGATCAGTCCGGCCGTGTCAGGCACCGACAGCTGCATCCCCATGACGTAGCCCGGCGCCAGGCACGAGGAGAGATCAGGGGCGGTGCTGGGCCCGCCGGTCAGCAGCGCCGCCAGCTTCGAGCCCGGCTTGGCCTGCACGACGGCGGACAGCTCCAGGTGGTTTGGCTCGACGTCGTCCAGCAGCGTGACACGGTCCACCTGGTCAATCACGCGGAAGAACGCGTCGACCTCGCCCTTGACAATCCTCTGCATCTGGGCCGTCTGTTCCGCGCTCTGGCCGGGGACCTTCGCCTGGCCGACCTTGGCCCCGGCCATGCCGGCGAACCCGTGCGCCATCGGACCGAACAGCTTCATCAACCCATCGACGTTGACATAGGCCTGCACGTCCTCTGCCAGGGGCGCGTTGTTGAGCTTGGCGAGCTCCTTGGCGCTCTTCTGCGCCAGCGCCAAAGACGCCTGGTCCTTCGCCAGCAGCAGGTCGCCGGCGACCGCCCCCTGCGCGAGATCCGGCTTCCTCTCCGCGATGGTCTTCGCGAGCTGGCTTTCCGGGGACACGGGAATCAGCAGCGCCAGACTGGGGGAACCGCCGCCAGCTGCTGGCTGCTGCTCCTGACCCGAGGGAGATTTGAACCACAGGAATGCGGCCGCGTTGCCGCCGGCACGGAGCTGCGACAGGTCGAGCCCCATCATCTGCAACGTCCCAGTCAGTGCCTCGGCGTTCATCCCGGGCTGAAACATCCCGACCCACTCACCGAGCTGGTTCACCACGTCTTGCGGAGTGCGCAAACGAATGTAAACCAGTAGGTCGCCGTCAGCAGGCGCTAGGGCGGCCGGCATGCTCACCGCTTTCACCGGGGCCACTGCGGGCCCGCCGGCCCCCTGATTCCCGGCCAGCCCGGCGGTACACAGCAGGACCGGCAGAACGCACACCAGCATGACTACCCTCAGCCGAACATTCATGACCGCCATCCTTTCTGCGCACGTCTGTCGTGCAATCCGGACCACGTCATCTTCGGGTGATGATGCCGGGGCGCGGCATCATCTCTCCGCCTCTTCTTGAATCGTGCATCGCCCTCGATAGTAGCCAGCCCACCCCCTCGAGTTCAAGCACGTCAGGTCCGAACCCCGGGTCCGACCCGAGCCTGCCGCGGTGAACGGCTCGCCGTGTCCTGTCGGGCACGGTGTCTTGACAGCACAGCACCCTCCCCATACGAAGGAACCGATCACTCTCTTGGCGTGAGAGATTCGGCCGGAGGGATCGCGACGGCAAGGTGGTCGAGACCGGATTGAAGGTGAAGTAGCGGCGCCCCGAGCCGGCACCGGCCGGGAGGCGCGCCCGCCGGGCCCTTGGGAGCCGCCTCCCCTGGACCGACCCAGATATCAGGCGGAAGCCCGGCGGGCGGAGTGCTCCAGGCCTTTCGCGTTGCGAGTCCCTGCGGACTGCTACCGCAGCGTGACCAGCATCCGGATCGACCCCGTGCCCGACGGCAGCTCCTCCAGCGCCTTGCCGATGATGGTCCCCGGGTACGCCCACACAGCCTTGACCGCCACCCCCGGCTCGCGGCCGGCCGTCAGCAGGTCGCCGGGCCGGATCGGGCCCGCGGCAGCCGACGCCCTGACGTCGACGATCCCCAGAATCGCCACCGGTACCTTGCCTGAGTTGCTCTCCGCCTCGACCGCCGAACCTCCGATGATGGAGGGAGTGTTGGAGATGACACCCACGACAGCCTGAGCACGCATCGCCGTAGCAGGCTCGAGCCGACCGTCCTCGCCGATCCCGGCCACGGTGCCGGGCGCAAGCTCGCCGTTCGCCGGGTAGAGCTCGGCGAAGTCGGCGCCGCCCGAGTGGAACGAGCCGTCCGCGTAGACCTGACCGTCATGAGTGACCCTCCACCGCAGCCCGACGGTGTGATCGTGGATCTCGGCCAGGTTGCCGGGGCCTGCGCCTTTGACGACGAGAGCGTTGCCCTCTTCACTCCAGGCGTACAGTCCAGGCCCGCTGCCGGTGTTCCAGCCGGTGACGCCGTTCGCAAAGGGGTTGGCCGCCTCGCCGTACACGCCCGAGGCGAAATCGCCGTTGCCCTTCGTCAAGCCTTCCACACCGTGGCCGCCGAATTCGGTAGTATTGTTGTACCCGAACACGCCTGCGCCGCCGGGGGAGTTGACCCAGCCCGAAAC
>JAJDNH010000075.1 GCA_022340775.1 Acidobacteriota bacterium | reverse complement strand
GCCGCGCTGGTTGCCTGGTTACTTACTGCGCCGGCTGCCCATCTGCCGAACGCGAGCGAGATCTCTGCGCGAGCTGCTCGCGGCTGATCCGCTTGCCACCGTCTGCCGGCAACGGAACCCCCCGCAGAACGAAGCCGCCGGAAGAAACGGACGCCACCGTCACGCCCACCTCCGAGACCCACGTAGGTACGAACGTGGGATCTCCGGTACGTTGGTTGACGACAGTGACGTACGGGAAGACCAGGCTGTCGCTGGGACCGGTGCCGGCAGTGTCCGGAATGTAGAAGACCACACTGCCGCCACTCACCGCCGTGCGCATGCGGCGCTGCAGGTGTCCGAACGGCGGCACGTCGAACACCTCGGTGTCGAGGATCGTGCCGTCCGCGTCTTGGACATCCATCTGCACCGTGACCCAAGCATCCGTCCACGAGGCGACGCCCGGGTTGCAGCGGAAGGTGTCCCCGTCGTTCATGACTCCGGCTGCGTAGGCATAGCCGTTTCGGTCCAAGCCGTCATCGACGCTGACACCCGGTAACGCCTGACCGAACTCGCCGCTCACCGTCACCGGATCGAGTGTGTAGGTCCGCGAGGTGGCCAGGAAATCGCACACTGCGGGATCGCTGCAGTCGATGTAGCTCTGGTCAGCGTACACCAGCAGTGCGCCCGTGCCGTACCAGTCGAGGAGGTCCGTGCCCAGTGCATCCCAGAGGTTGGCTGTCTGCCACGGTCCCAGGGTCAGGTCCAGAGTCGGAACTCCCTGACTGCCGTTGTCGCGGTTGCTCGGCAGCAGCTGTACGACGACCGGGAGGTCGTAGCTGTGTGGGTTGTGCAGGTTGACGTCGGTCATCCAGAAGGTCGGCGCCACGCCGCGGGTGTGGGCAGCGGCCGGGATCATCCACGCGGGCGAAAGCTGGGCCATGACGGCCATCGGCACCACCAGCGCCAAGGTGAGCGCGGCAACGAGAGCTGAGCGGTTCATGGTGTACCTCCTGACGCAGGTCAAGGCAAGCCTCGTGCCAGCACGGAACGCTTCCCCTCCGAGCTGTTGCGCACGTCCCCTGCGGCTTGCGGGTGGCAGAGTGTCCTCTGAAAGAGACATGTCGGCTGCGGACCGCGCTAAGCTAGGCACAAGGTCCGTCTTGGGGAGGGCGCATGCGCATCGTCGGTGTCCTGCTGCTGTCCGTTCTTCTCGCCGCCGCCCTGGTGCTCTACCTCCAGGGCCGCTCGGCCCACGAGGACATCCGCGCCGTCAACACGGTCGCCACCGATCTCAAGGAGGCCGGCGTCGAGGGTCAGCCGATCGACCACCAGCAAGCACGACGGGCGATCGACTCGCTGGCACGGCTGGCAGACAACCCGCAGGCGATCGCAGACCAACGGCGGCAGCTGTCCGCCATCGCCGACACCGCCGCGCGGTGGGCAGCGGCCGCCCCGTCACCGAGCTCAGACCTGAGCGCGGCAGTGGCCATCCGCAGCGCCGCCGACGAGCTCCTCGCTTACGGTGTCTACGGCGACGGCGCGCATCTCGGGCGTGCCCGGCAGCAGATCGAGGCCGCCCGTGGTGCGCTCGGCGGACAGGGCCGTCCAGCCGACGCCGTGGAAGGCGTACGCGATCGGTTGCAGAACCTCCAGCGTTCGCAGGAGGAGCGGCTCCGCCAGCTCGACGAGACCCTCAAGCACTAGCCCGCATCTGTCACCTGCAATCTGCTGCGACCGGCGATACCGCAGCCAGCGCCATAGCGGTTCCAATGGGCAGCGGTGTCTCTGCCCGGCGGCGTCCTACAGGTCTAGATCCTCCAGCAGCTCAGGGGGAAGGTTGGTCCTCACCAGGGTGCCGGCGCCGCCGCGCCGCAGGGCGGCGGCGACCAACGCCAGCCACCGTTGGACGGCGGGCGTCCGCTCCACGGTCACCGCCGGCCACAGGCAGACCATCGTGTCCGCGTGGTGCGGTGTCACCAGCGCCACCGGGTGGAGGGGCCGCGAGTACTCAACGACCACGCCCTCTACCAGCAGGGCGGCGTCATCCTGCCGCCGCCACCAGCCGGTGGTCTTGAGGACCGAGCGACGCCAGCGATACACGGTGGCTTGCAGGCCGTTCGCCAGGCGGTCGATGTCTGGCGAGCCGGCGAGCACGATGTGCGGCATCGGCCTCTCCTCCACGGGCAAGACAGCCGATCACATCGGCCCGCTTTGCCTTCGGCCAGTATAGCCGGGAGCTGCGCCGCGCGCCTGTACGGGCCAACCACAGGCCCGCAGGCAGAGTCACCTCGGCAGGGCCAACCAGAGCGCGGACGCACAGCCCGGAACCAGGTTGTGAATTCTGGTACGATATCGCGCGTGGGTGTCTGGACGCGACCTGCTCGCCTCGTCGAGACCCTGCTCCCGAGCCTTTGCATCCAGTGCGAGGAAGCGCTGAGCGCCGGCGAGCGGGGGCTGTGCTCCCGTTGCTGGAGCACAGTGGTGCCGCTGGCCGGCAACCGCTGCCGTCGGTGTGGCGGGCCGGCCGCCGAACCCGACGGCGAGTGCCTCACCTGCCTGTCCGCACCGCCGCCGCAGCAAGCAACGGTCATCTGGGGCGAGTACGACGGGACGCTGCGGCGGGCGCTGCTCGCCCTGAAGCACCACGGACACGACGAGCTGGCACGGCGGCTCGGGCAACGGTTGAGCTCGCGGGTAGCCTCCAGCGGGCTCGCAGACGGCGTCGACACGGTCACAGCGGTACCGTCTCATTCGATCCACCGGCTGCGGCGCGGCTGGTCGGCGGCCGAGCTGCTGGCCCGTGAGGTGGCTCGTGAGCTTGAGCTACCGTTTGCCCGTCTGCTGCGGCGGCACGGAACCGGACGGCAGGCCGGTCGCACGCGCGTCCAGCGCAGGGCGCTCGACAGACGCTCGTTCGCGGCCCGCCGGGTGCCCCGTTCCCGTTCCGTGCTGCTGGTCGACGACGTGATCACGACTGGAACCACCCTGCGACGGGCGGTCCAAGCGCTGCTCGCAGGGGGCGCGACGACTGTGGCCTGCGCAGCGCTGAGCCTTGCTCCAGACCCGAGGAGGTTGTTGGCATGAGCCTGTTCGACTCCATGATCAAGCACGGGCTGCCGCTGGTACCGAAGTTCGTCGTCGGCCGGGTGGCACGACGCTACGTCGCCGGCGAAACGGTGGCAGACGCCGTGCGGACGATCCGCGCGCTCAACGACGAGGGCGCGATGGCCACGATGGATGTTCTCGGGGAGGAGGTCCACGCCCGCGACAAGGCCGAGGCGGCGGTTCAGGAGTACCTACGGGTTCTCGACGTGATCGAGGCCGAGGCCCTCGACTGCAACGTCTCGATCAAGCCGACCCTGCTCGGACTGCGCGTCGACGAGGGCTTCTGTCGCGACAACATCGCGCGTATCGTCGAAGGTGCGAAGAACCGCGGCAACTTCATCCGGATCGACATGGAGGACCACACCGCCACCGATGCCACGCTGCGCATCTATCGCGAGCTGCAGGAGGCGCACGGCAACGTCGGCGCGGTCCTGCAGGCCTACATGCGCCGCACCCTTGCCGACATCGGCTCTCTGTTCGACCTCAAGCCGAACATCCGCCTGTGCAAGGGAATTTACCGGGAGCCACGAACCATCGCGTGGAAGAGCTTCGACACCATCCGCGCAAACTTCGTCGCGGCTCTAGAGAAGCTGCTGGACGCCGGCTGCTACGTCGGCATTGCGACCCACGACGAGCACCTGGTGTGGGCCGGGATGGAGGCGGTCGACCGCCATCGGCTCACGCAAGAGCAGTACGAGTTCCAGATGCTACTGGGCGTCGATCCGGAGCTCAGGCGCATCATCCTCGACCACGGCCACCGGCTGCGCGTCTACGTACCCTACGGACGCGACTGGTACCCGTACTCGACGCGCCGGCTGCGCGAGAACCCAACCGTCGCCCGCCACGTCCTGCGAGCCATGGTCGGGCTGCGGAGTTGAGACCGGAAGCGCGGCAGCGCGTCGGCGTATTTGAGAGGTGTGTGAGAACAGAGTATTCTAGCGTCAACGTGCCGCGGCACGTGGGAGGTGAGCATCGTGAGCATCAAGAGAATCCTGCCCCTGGCGTTGCTGGCAGCGCTCCTGGCAACCACCGCCGCCATGGCCCTCACCCAGGCCTACATCAAGGGCAAGGTCGTCGACCCGAACGGCAAGGGGCTCGCCAACGCGGTCATCACCATCACCTCGAATGAAATGCCCGACTTCCACAAGGTCGTCAAAACGAAGGAGGACGGCTCCTACGCGGTGCTGATCCTGGATGCCACCAGGCACTACGTGTTCCATGTCGAGGCTCCCGGGCACCTTGCCTACGAGCAAGCCATCAAGGTCGAGGCCGGCAGCACCGACAACGTGTTCGACTTCACGCTGAAGACCCAGGCACAGGCCATGGAGGCCGAGAAGGCCAAGCTCCTCTCTCAGCCCGGATACAAGGAGATGGAGGAGGGGCGCGTCCTGCTCGACAAGGGTGACCGCGCTGCGGCCCGTGCCAAGTTCCGGGAAGCCGTCGCCGCCAAGGACGACTTGGTCGGGGCATGGGTCGCGCTGTCCGAGCTCGCGTTCGATGCAAAGGACTTCAAGGAGGCCCTGACCGACGCCGAGAAGTGCCTGGCGCTCGACGACGAGCAGCTGCGCTGCCTGGCGGTTGCGGCGAACGCCAGCAGGGAGCTCGGAAACAAGGCCAAGAGCGCCGAGTATATGAAGCGCTACCAAAGCCTGAACCCCGACGACCCGGCTTCAATCTTCAACGAGGCGGCGGTGTACTTGAACAAAATGGACGATGAGCACGCCAAGCCGCTGCTCGAGAAGTGCCTCAAAGCCGACCCGGACTTCCCCTCGTGTCTGTACGAGTACGGCATGCTGCTGCTGCGTAGCGGCGACATGCCTGGCGCCAAGAAGACGCTGCAGCACTACCTCCAGGTCGCACCGGACGGACCGAATGCCAAGACCGTCCAGGATACGCTCAAGTACCTCTAGGGTGGAGGCGCCCGGAGTCGCCACGGGAACGAACCTGGGCCGCCGCTCGCTCCGGCTGGCGGTCCTCCCGTTGCCCGTCGGACACGTTCGATGCAAACCCTGGTCATAGGGGTCGCGGGCGGCACCGGCTCGGGAAAGACAACTGTCGCGGACGAGATCGTCCGCCGGGTCGGCGCCGAGCGCATTGCGGTCCTGACTCACGATCGCTACTACCACGACCTCGCTGCCCTGTCCGAGCTCGAGCTCGCCCACCACAACTTCGATCACCCGCTGGCCCTCCAGACACCGCTCATGGTCGAGCACCTTCGGCTTCTTCGGCACGGCGAAGCAGCGCCGCTACCCGTGTACGACTTCACCAGGCACGTTCGCTCGCCACA
>JAJDNH010000006.1 GCA_022340775.1 Acidobacteriota bacterium | reverse complement strand
GAGGCCACATGGGCCAACGCGCTTCCCGCGGGTTGCCAAGCTCGAGGTTTTCCCCCAACGGGTCGACCCTGTGAGCGCGCTCCAGGAAAACCATCGAAGCATGGCACGCCCCACCGAGCGCACCATTCTCTGGGGTGCGCTTCTTTCGCGTTCTCCGGGCGGTGGGGGAGCGGTTCTCTGAAGCTCCGGCGGCCGTGCGGTCCAAAGCGGCCGCACGTCTCGCGTCTCCGGCGGTCGCACAGCTACGAGAGGGGATGGGCGGCCTCGTGGCGACCACCGGTAGACGCTCGGGCCGTCACCTCTTTGCGTTTCGGTCCCCTCTGGTCCAAGCTGGACTGGAGTGTAGTGAGACCCACGGATGCAGGTCCTACTGCCGAACAGGAAAGGACATGGAAGATGAGCACGACAGGCGACCGGGACAACCCTTACAGTTTCGATGACTACGTCGGGGTGCGGGACCGCTTCGACTACTACGCCGATGATCCGTTCTTCCAGGCACTCGTTCGCCACCATGCGGTTGGGGAGGCGAGCGCGCTCGACGAGGAGCTGAGAGACCTCTCCGGGCGCGTTTCGTTCACCCACCGGGACCTTGCCGATCGAGCGGGCTCGCTGGAGAACCGGATCAGGGTCACGCACGTCAAGCACTTCGATGCGTTCAACCACCGCGTGGATGCGGTCGAGCGCTGTCCGGAGACGGAGCAGCTGGAGCGGGAGATCTTCGACGTCGGACTGTTCGATCCGACTCGTAACACACCGTGGAGCCGTTTTTCCAAGATGTTCCTCCTGTACGAGAACGGCGAGTTCGGGGTCATGTGCCCGGTTGCCTGCACGCAGGGAATGATCGCGCTGATGGAGAAGTACGAGGCGGGGCATGACGGCGCCACGGAGCCGGCTCTGGGTCCGGAGGCCCGAGACCTGCTGGGCTTCGTGCGTAACGGCGAGGTGCGGGACGGCGAGAGAGCTTACGGGCGTGGAGCGCAGTTCATCACCGAGATCCAGGGCGGCAGCGATGTCGCTGCAAACCTGGTCGAGGCGGTTTGTGAGGACGGTGTCTGGCGCCTCTACGGCAAGAAGTTCTTCTGCTCGGCGACGCAGGCGGACGTGGCGCTGGTGACGGCCAAGCCCACGGGGACGACCTCGGCGGATCGCGTCGCGGTGTTCGTCGTGCCCTCCTGGCTCCCGCAGGACCGGGAGCGTGGGCAGCGCAACGGCTACACCATCGACCGCATGAAGCAGAAGCTGGGAACCGCAGAGTTGCCGACGGCCGAGATCACCTACGACGGCGCCGTCGCCTACCCGGTCGGACCGCTGGAGAAGGGGCTGGCCAACGTCGTCGCGGTCACGCTCACGTTCTCCCGGGTCCACGTCGCCGTCGGGATGGCGGCGGCGATGCTCCGCGCCGCCCGAGAGGCGACCTGGTACGCGCAATTCCGACAGGCCTTCGGATCTACCGTGGCCCGGTTCCCCCTGGTCGCAAACCAGATCGCTGATCTCAATCTGGCTGCACGTCGATCCGCGGCCGGCGTCTTCAAGATGTACGGCGAGCTGCTGGCCCTCGGAGAGCGGCTTCCCGCCGGTCTCGGCGAGCTCGCACAGATCCGCGACCTGGAGGAGCGAAAGCGTCGCTTCCGCTTGCGCGAGCTGATCATCCTGCAGAAGATCACCGTCGCCTACGAGGCGCCCGAGATGATCCGCCTTGCGATCTCGCTGCTCGGGGGCCACGGCATCATGGAGGACTTCAGCGCGCTGCCGCGCCTGCTGCGCGACGCCTTCATCATGGAGCTCTGGGAAGGGCCGCGCAACGTGCTGCTGGCGCAGATCCACCGTGACCTGTCGCGGGTGAGTGAGTGGTACGAACCCGAGGACTTCTGCCGTGATCTGCTCGGCGGCGCCGGCGCCGCAGCGGAGCCGCTGGCAAGCGAGCTCGGCCGGCTGGCGCGCCATCCGGGTCTGCTCTCACCCGACCCTGAGACGCTGCAGGTGTGCCGGGACTGGGACCGCCTCTCGCTCGGTCTTTGTCACGCGTACCAGGACCGGGCCCTGGCAGAGCTCGGTCATCCGGCCGGCCCTCCCTCGTTCGCCGAGCTTGCTGCGGGCCGCCCCGACCTGCAATGACGGGCCGCCCGAACGGGGCAAGCCCGCGGGTCGCGCGCAGGCCGCTACCCACGATCGGTGGGACCCTTCCCGAGCTCGGTACGGCCGCGGCGACGACGCCAGTGGAGGTAGGCCCCCCAAGCGAACAGGAGGGGCGACCAGAGTAGGGCCGCCAGTGCCCCGAAGCCGGTGTGGGTTGCGAGCTGTCGCAGCGGGTTGGGAGCGAACGCAGTGTCGTTGACCATGTAGGTCCAGGTTGCCGACGGGCCGCGTAGCCTCTGCGCCTCCCAGTCGACTCCGTCGGCGGTAATCTCCAGCCCATCGAAGAGCTCGAGCACCTCGGTGTTGACCAGCTCGACCAGCACCTCGAATGCGGCGATCGCCGTCCGCGTGAACTCGACGATCGGGGTGCGTCCGTCAAGCGCTACCAGGTGGATCTCCTCACGCAACAGCCTCATTTCGTCGAGATGCCGGGCCCAACAGCGGTCGATCGCGGTCAGTGTCAGACGGCGCTCGACCGCGCGCAGTAGATGCTCGCCGTGAGCCGACAGCAGCTCGGACCAACGTTCACGGCGTCGCGCCTCGATGAGGTGGGGTGTCGAGCGTTTTTCAAGCAGCTCCTGCCGCCGCTCCTGGATCTGGCGCCGCTGCCGCTCGAGGACCTCGGCGTACCTGTAGACCCTCGTGCGGGCGTCGAAACAGGCGCCCTCGGCGACGCGCTGAGCGTGGAGGACCGCGCGGCGGACGGCTGGGCTGTCCAAGGGCTCATCGCTTGGCGGAGTCTCCCTGTCCGCTGACGCGAGCCGATCGATTCCAGCGCGGCGCACCAGGTCATCCTCGAGGCTGAGGAAGAAGCGCGAGCTGCCGGGGTCGCCCTGCCTCCCGGCCCGGCCCCGTAGCTGAATGTCGATGCGCAGGCTTTCGTGGCGTCGGGTGCCGATGACATAGAGACCGCCGAGCTCGGCGACGCGTCTGTGGTTGCGGCCGTCATGTCCGCCGAGGCGGATGTCCGTCCCACGGCCTGCCATGTTTGTCGAGATGGTGACCTGTCCCAGGTCGCCGGCTTCGGCGATGATGCCCGCCTCCTGCTCATCGTTGCGGGCGTTGAGGACGCTGCACGCAATGCCCAGGTGCTCCAGCGTCGCGGCAAGCTGCTCGGATTCCTCGACGCTTCCGGTTCCCACCACGACCGGCCTGCCGGTGGCGTGAGCCCGTTCGATCTCCGCGACAACGGCTTGATCGCGGGTGCGCCGGTCGGCGAAGATGAGGTCGTCGTCGTCGATCCTCACGGATGGGCGGTTCGGGGGAACAACCACGACCTCGAGGCCGTAGACGCTTTTCAGCTCGTCCGCAGCACTCACTGCCGTGGCGGTCATACCGCAGAGAATGGGGTAAAGGCGAAGGAGGTGCTGGAGAGTGATCGATCCCAGGATCGACCCGCCGCAGCCAGGGCGAACTCCCTCCTTGGTCTCGACGGCTGCCTGGAGCCCGTCAGGCCAGTGGCGCTTGTCTGCAACCCGACCGGTCAGCTCGTCGACCAGCTCTACGCGACCGTTGCGCACGATGTAGTCCACATCGCGACGAAGCAGGTGCTCGGCGTGGAGGGCGTGGCGCAGGGGCGCCAGCAGGGCCGTGGCCGGACCGCTGAACAGGTTGCCGCAGCCCAGCTCGCTCTCGGCTCGGGCGACGCCGGGCTCGGTCAGGAAAATGTTCCGCTCGTCCTCGTCGACGTCGAACTCGATGCCGGGCCTCAAGAGGCGGGCCAGCTCCGCGAGGCGCGCGAGGCCGGTGAAGCCATCGGCCGTGGTACCGGCGAGGATCAGCGGGATGCGCGCCTCATCGATCAGAATCGAGTCGGCCTCGTCGACCAGCGCCACGTGAAAAGGGCGCAGAACTTGGTCGGCGGGATCGAGGCATACGCCGTCCCGCAGCAGGTCGAAGCCCGCCTCCTTGGCGGTCAGGTAGGTGACGTCACAGGCATAGGCGGAGCGTTTCTCCTCGGTCGCCATACCTTCCTGGACGCAGCCAACCGTGAGCCCGAGCATACGGTAGGCGGGTCCCATCCAGGCCGCATCCCGCCGCGCCAGGTAGTCGTTGAAGGTCAGCACATGAACGCGGCGGCCCGAGAGTGCGTGAAGGGATGCCGGGAGAACGGCCGCCAGGGTCTTGCCCTCACCGGTCGGCAGCTCCGCAATGTGGCCGTGGGCCATCGCGAGCCCTGCGATGAGCTGCGAGGCGAACGGGTCGAGCCCGACCGCACGTCGGGCGGCCTCACGGACGAGGCTGAAGACCTCGACCTCGAGGCCAGGTTCCCATGAGGAGCCCTCTCCCGCAAGGCGGTCGATCGAGAGCCGGTGGAAGGCTGCCGGCTTCAGCCGTCCAGCTGCCGCCGCAAGATCAGTATCGGCCAAATGCTCGAGGTTGCTCTCGAGGATTTCCAGAGCCGTTTCTCTATATGGCGTGAGGCTCCCCCCGTTGCCATCACTGATTCTCAGGAATGCCAGTGCCTTGGCCACCGCTTGCCCGAGGCCTGTGCTGCCTTGACGGCACTCGGGTGCCTGCCGGCCTGTCCCTACCTTCGGAGTGTCTTCCATCCTGTCCTCCCTGATCCTGGAGCCGCCACAGCACATCACGACGGTCTCCTGTAGACCGGGCACGGCGGCTCGGGCCGTCACCGTGATTCGAACTGCAGGTTGATTTCTGGGATCAGGAAAGTGGGGGACCGCGTGGGCTGCCGTGCGACGCCGGAGGACGGTAGTGCGCGGCGGTCGCTACCGGTACCGAGAGTTCCGCCGAGATCACGGGGAGCAGGACGAGGGTCGGCAGGAGCAGGACCAGCAGCAGGGTGGGTAGGATGATTGCCGCCGAGACCGCGACAGCGATCACGGCCAGCCCTGCCAGCGGAGGGGTTCGCAACGGCACTGGAATGTGTCGCATGCTTATCGGGTCTCCGGGTCCTTGCCACGCATACCTCCAAGGTAGGCGTCGCGGCCGGGAGCCGCAAGTGGTCCCCATTCCGCGGCTCCAACCACCGGCGATCCGAAGCGCGTGGGTCACTCCACCACGGGACGGCGGAGAGCACAGGATATGATGGAAGGACCGGGGCCTGGCGGCGAGCCCCGGGGGGGCCGGTCGCCGACCGGTGGGCGCCGTCGGGGTCGGTGGGAGGTCGTCATGCTGCCGTTGGTCCTGAACCGTGAGAAGCTGGCGGGGCTGCCGTTGCCCGACGAGGGCCAGGTCCACGTGCTGGCCGGACTCCTGAACGTCGTCATCGCACGCCGGGTGCTCCCGTACTTCAAGCGACGGATGGCCGATGCGGTGCGGATGGCGCGGGTTGCTGAACGACACGGAATCTCACGTCTCGAGGACCCGGCCGCGGAGATCCCCATCGCCAGTGTGGTGACTGGCAGTCTGGACGGCTGGACCGTGCACCTCAATGAACGGGTCTTCGACTACCTGGTGTTCATGGCGCCGAGCGAGCTGACGACGCGGTTGGCGGATGCCGGCGAGGAGCAACGGGAGGCGATCGCGCTGGCCGAGTTCCTCCTCCGGCACGAGATCGAGCACATGCTTCGTCCCGAGCTCGAAGAGAGCGAGGTGCTGGCCACGGATGTCGTGTTCGCGATGGACCGGAAGGAGCTCGACCCGACCTACTACCGAAGCCTGTGCGGTGCGTTGGAAAGTGAGGCGAGCGGCATCTCCGGGCCCTCGTACCTGGAGCTCTTCGAGCGGGTGGAGCGGGAAGAACCCCTGGAACCGCGGCTCGACCAGCTGGCCTCTGGCGTGGCCATGGCTGCCGCGCAGTTGCCCGGGGATCTCCTCCGGCAAGCCGCGCCGGTCATGGGAAATCATTTTCTGGCCGAGGTTCTCGGTCGGTGCCTCGAGGAGGCTCTCGAGGGCGAGGGGTCGGTGGCCCGGCGCGGCCGCCGGCTGCAGGCCGCGGTGAGGCTCCTCGCATACCTGCTCGGCCGTAGCCGCGAAGTCGGCCGACAGACGATTGCCCGGCTCATCGAGCGGTACGGCGGTGTCGCTCTGATGGCCGAGCTCGAGGTGGCGCCGCCGGAGGGTGAAGGTACCGAGGCTGTCGTCGACGCCGTGGCAAGGACGGTGGCGACAACGGCGGCTCGGCTTGAAGCCGAGGGAGCGGTCACCCAGAAGCCGGAGCCTCACCCACGCCTGGCGGGCGAGGCAACCACCGGGACGTCGCTGAAGGACCGGATCGAGAGCCTCCGTGCCGATCCTAGGGTTCCGGAGGCAGTGATCGGCCTCATCGACCGCAACCGGGGCGGCCTGCACGGGGGCAGCAGCGCCAAGTACACCGAGCTCGTCGAGACCCTGATCGCCATACCGTGGGGCCGCCTCGGCAGGATCGACGTGTCTCCGGAGCAGTTTGTTTCCGGTCTCGATGCCAGCCACTACGGCCTGGCCCGGCCCAAGGAGCTGCTGGCCGACTTCTTCACCAACCTGATCTGGCGCTACCGCAGGTTCAGTGAGAAGGAGGCCGCGAGCTGGCAGCGTACGGGTAGCGCGTTCCTGTTTGTCGGGCCTCCGGGGGTTGGCAAGACGTCGCTTGCCATCTCGGCGGCGTCGAATCTGGGGATCCCGTTCCACAAGGTATCTCTCGGAGGGATGCGCGACGAGTCGGACCTGAGGGGACACGGCTTTACCTACGAGGGCTCAAAGCCGGGCGCGATTCTCCAGGGGCTGATCCGGATGCAGGTGATGAACGGGATGTTCATCCTCGACGAGGCCGACAAGACCGAGGCGTTCGCGGTCGCGACCCTGCTCGAGATCCTGGATCCGGAGCAGAACCACCTCTTCCACGACAAGTACATCACCACGTCGGTTGACATCGACCTTTCGAACTGCCACTTCGTTTTGACCGCCAACACGATCGAGACGGTACCGGCGCCGGTCGCGGACCGGTGCGAGATCGTCTACCTGGACCGCTACGGGGTGGAGGAGAAGATCGCGATCGCGGAGAGGTACCTGATACCGCGCGTCCGCGAGCGGTACGACGTGGCCGAGGATCAGATCGACTTCCCGCCCGAGGAGCGGGAGGAGCTCCTGCGCCACATCGTCAACACGTACACCCACGAAGCCGGTGTGCGGCAGCTGGAACGGACCCTGAGAACGCTGTTCCTGCGTCTCCACCGAACCCAGGTCCTGGCCGGACGTGGACCGGTTGTCATCAGCCATGACGTGATCAAGCGGAGCTTGGAGGAGCCGACACCGGCGCGGACCATCGCTGCCGAGGATCGGGTAGGTGAGATGCTGGCTCTGGGCGTCAACGTCGAGCGCGGCATCGGCTCGGTGATTCCCATCCAGGCAACGCGAATTCCAGGCTCGGCTGCCGGCGACCGCCGGGGCCCGCTCAGCGTAATCCATGCTACCGGCAACATCGAGAAGGTGATGGACGAGAGCCGCACCGTGGCTCTGACGGCCATCCTGCAGTCGGCGTCGGAGCTCGGTGTCGACCCGGCCCACCTCGATCAGCCGATCCACCTGCACTTCCTGGGCGCCTCGACCCGCAAGGACGGGCCGTCGGCCGGCGGCGCGATCGCCCTCGCGCTGGCCTCCCTGCTGTCGGACAGGGCGGTCCGGCGGGACGTGGCAATGACGGGGGAGATCGATACCCACGGGCGGATCACCAGGATCGGGGGCCTGGACGTCAAGCTGGAGACAGCCGGAGAGGCCGGCTGTACGACGGTCATCATCCCGACCGAGAACCTTTACGGCGAGCAAGGCGTGGAGCGTTTTCCCGAGGCGCTGCAGCGCGAGCTGCAGGTTCTGACTTTCGAGGAGTGGCGCGGGGAGCACGCCCCTGTCGACCCGAAGCAGCACTTGCTCCAGGTGGTTGCCGTCGACCACATCGTGCAGGCGGCCGAGGTGGCGTTCATCGACGAGGCCGAGATCGACCGTCTGGAGAACCTGGCGGCGGCCCACGGTCGCGGGGCGGCGCTGGAGCTGGTCGCCCGCAAGGACCGCGGGTGCCTGCAGCTGGTCTACGTCAAGGAGGCCGGAGAGATCGATCCGACCTTCCCGGGCGGGGTATTCTGCGAGCAGTGCGAGGGGTGCCGCCTCCTGACCCTGCCCGAGGCCACGTCTATGCTGCAGGAGAGTGGGCGACGATTCGAAGGGCCCTCCCGTATGGTCCCACTCAAGGCCGAGGAGGGTATCGGCGAGATCATCGAGGAACTGCTCCGCAAGGATTGCAGAGATCGCGAGGGAGCGGTCGCGACGCTGGTCGGACCCTACTTCTGGCTCCGCAACCTCGGGCTCGACGATCAACTGCGGGAGCGCTTGCGGCTCGTGGCCTCCAACTACACCGCGCAGGGGATCAAGCTCAAAGGGCTGAAGCCGCGCCTGACGCGAGCCGCTTGTCACCTCATCCGGCTGTCCTCGAAAACCCTCGCCGCCTGTCCGTTTGCCACCGTTCGAGATGGCATCCTGCTGGCCGACATCGGTTTCATCCCAGAGAAGTACCGCCTCGATACGGCACGCGCGGAGGCCATCCTCGGGCGGTGCCTGAGCCGCTGGCTGGCCGAGATCGAGAGCGTGGCGGAGGAGCAGCGACCCACCACCCGGCCCTGAACCCCCTCCGGCCCGGGGAAACGGAAAACGGAAGACGGGAAACGCTCGGAGGGCGGCGACGCGTCCGCTGCCGCACCGCCGGCCACACTCGGTCGCGATTGGATGGTCGACCTGGTTTCAGACTTTGCCTTGCGCCGGGTCGGTCGGAGAGATGTCTCCGATGAGGTCTCGGAACAGCTCCTTGTCGATCGCCTTGTCGTAGGCCGCCCGGGCAGTCACCGCGCCTTCCTCGTAGAGATGCCGGATCGAGCTATCCATGTCGACCATGCCGAGCTTACTGCCGGTCTGAATGGCTGACGTGATCTGGGAGGTCTTACCCTCGCGGATCATGTTTGCGATCGCTGGAGAGGTGAAGAGGATCTCGATCGCCGGCACTCGTCCGCCGCCGACCCGCGGCAGGAGTTGCTGGGCGATGACGGCGCGGAGGGTGTCCCCCAACAGGTGGCGGATCCCCTCCTGCTCACCCGCCGGGAACACGTTGACGATCCGGTCAACTGTCTTGACGGCGTTGTTAGTGTGCAGTGTTCCGAACACGATCGTGCCCTTTGCGGCAGCCTCCAGAGCCATCGAGATAGTTTCCAGGTCCCGCATCTCGCCGACCAGGATCAGGTCGGGGTCCTCTCGGGCGGCGGCTCTGAGGGCTGCCGAGAAGCCGGGGGCGTGAGCCCCGACCTCCCTCTGGTGGATCAGGCACTCGACATTGTGGTGCACGAACTCGATGGGATCCTCGATCGTGAGGATGTGATAACGCTTGGTCCTGTTGATGAGGTCGATGATGGCCGCCAGGGTGGTCGACTTGCCGGACCCGGTCGGCCCAGTGACCAACACCAGGCCCCCGCCCACGTCGGCCACCTTCCGCACGGTCGCCGGCAGGGCCAACTGCTCGATGGTCATGATCTTCGACGGGATGACCCTGAGCACGGCGCCCGATCCCCGCTGCTGGCGAAACAGGTTGACCCTGAAACGCGCAACCTGGCGGAGCTCGTAGGCGAAGTCGGTGTCGCCGGTCGTCTCGAGCTCCTGCCAGCGCTCGGGGGGGGCAATCGGCCTCATCAGGCTCTCATAATCGCTTTCCGTGATCGTCCGGTAGCGGATCTGCTCGAGGGAGCCGGAGACCCTGAGCATTGGCGGCCTTCCCACAGCCAGGTGGAGGTCCGACGCCCCGCGGTCGTTCATGAGCCGCAGGAAGCGGTCGATGCGGCGGCTGCCGATGACGCTCACAGGAATGTGTTCTCCTCGAGAAACTGCTCGGGAACCAGCGCTTTGAACTCCTTCTTGGAGTCGGCTGCCATGTAGGCTGTGACGGCGCCGATGAGCCCGTTGCGCAGCAGGACCTTGAGTGACTCATCGAATGTCTGCATCCCGGACTCACGCCCGGTCTGCAACGCGGAGCGGATCTGGGAGGTCTTTTTCTCGCGGATCATGTTGGCGACCGACATCGTGGCCCTGAGCACCTCGAAGCAGGCCACCTGGCGTTCGCCGCTGGCTGCGGGGAGCAGCCGCTGCGCGATCACGAACCTCAGCGACTCGGACAGGGACGCGCGGACCTGGGGCTGCTCGGCGGCAGGGAAGCTTGAGAGCAGCCGCTCCACTGCCTTGTCGGTGGTTGTCGCGTTCATGGTTGCGAGGACGATGTGCCCGGTTTCGGCAGCCGTGAGAGCGAGCGAAACCGACTCGTTGTCCCGCAAGTCACCAATGACAATGACGTCCGGGTCCTCGCGCAGCGCCGCCCGCAGAGCCCGCGAGTACGAACCGGAGTGGTTCCCAATCTCGCGTTGGTTGACGAGGCAGCTCTTGAAAGGGTGCACGAACTCGACCGGGTCCTCGAGCGTGATGATGTGGTCGTGGCGGGTCTCGTTGAAGAGGTTGACGAGGGCCGCAAGGGTGGTCGACTTGCCGCTGCCGGCCGGTCCGCAGATGAGAACCAGCCCCTGGTGGTACGACGCGATCTCGGAGAGATGAGGGGGCAGGCCGACCTCGGTGATGGTTGGAGGCTTTTCCGGGATCACGCGGAAGACGGCGTTGTATCCCCGTTGGTCGAGGAAAACGTTGGCCCGATAGCGGCCCGCCTTCGGGACGTAGTAGCACATGTCGAGCTGCCACTCACGTCCCAGGCGTTGCCACTGCTCCTCGGTCATGATCTCACGAAGCATCTGCTCGGTCTGCTCGGCGGTGAAGGCGTCGCCACGGACGGCCACGAGATCCCCGGCAAAGCGGATGACGGGCGGCTCCGAGACCGTCAGATGGAGGTCCGACGCGCCGCGGTTGCGGGTGGCTGCGAGCAAGGAGTGGAGCTGCGGCTCGTCCTTGGTGACTGTCGCTGTGAGCGCCTTCGTGCGCAGCGCTTTGGCGTCGGCGATCTCTGCCTGGTCGCGCTCGGCCAGCTGCTCGGCTATCTCGAGCGCACGCGCACGGACGATCCGGTCCGGATCGGTCTCGGCGACCTGCAGCAGGGCGGTCATGATCCTGGGATGACGGAAGCCCTGGAACGCGAGCAGGACTTCGATCCGAACTTCCGGAGATGGGTCTTTGAGAAGCTGAGCCATCGCCGGAAGAGCCCGCGGATCGCCGATCTTGCCCAGCGCCTCCACTGCTGCCCACCGTGCCTCAGGGTCCACCAACATCTTCACCAAGGGCTCCACCGATCTGGGGTCGCGCAGCCTGCCGAGGGTCTCTGCCGCCGTGATCCGCAGCCACCAGTCCGCGTCTTCGAGGAGTCCGATGGTCGCCGGCACGATGCGGCGGTCATCAAACGAGCCTGCGATCACCAGCGCTGCAGAGCGAACCTCCGGGTCGGGGTGGGAGAGGAGCTCGATGGTGGGCTCGACGAGATCGCCGCCGAACTGCCGTATCGACTCAAGCGCGCGGTCGCGCGCCCAGCCGGCGAGACCCTTGGAGAACGCGAGGTACCGTCTGACGATCTCGGGGCGGTCCTGCATTTCTACCAGGATCTTCAGTACGGCCGTTCGGGTTGCCGCGTCGCCGGCGGCCATCAGTGGCAGCAGCCGATCGGCGAAATCGGGTCCCTGTCCGCTGGCAGCTCGAGATAGAGCCGCAACGAGGTGCTGCTGCGTCGCGTAGCTGGCCCCGGGGAGCTCGTCGACGATGAGATCGATGGCCTTCTCTGCGGCGTGTCCGGCGAGGACCATAAGGGCACGCTCTCTCAGCTCCCGGTCCTCCTCGCGCCCCAGCTGCAGCCAGTTCTGTAGCGTCCGCTCGGTCGGCGCCCGCTCGGACAGGCGATCGATGGCTTGAAGACGGGTATCGCGGGGACCGGATCGTGCCATCTCCCAGAGCAGGGGCTCCAGGACGGCGGTGGGCGGTGCCGCGAGGACCAGCTTGCGGACCGTGCCTCCGAGCCCGTTGTCCGCCGTCGCCAACAGCTCACGGAGCCGACTCGCGAATCCGGGTGGGGCCAGACCCATGAGGCCCGGCGCGGCGGCGCGAAGAGCGGCATCGGGCTGCCTGCTGGCCTCGGAGAGAAACACATCGAGCAACGATGGGTCCGACATCGCCCGCAGCATCTCGAGAGCGGCCTCGCGCAGCGCCCGGTCCGGACGGAACAGCATCCAGACGACGTCTCGGGCCTTCAACCCCTCCGCACTGGCGACAATCGTCAGCAGTTGGTCCCGCTCCTCGCTCGAAGCGTAGCTCCCGCTGGAGAGTTTCTTGAGTGCTTCCTTGGCATCCGAGCGGAACAGGGGCAGCGGCATGCTGCCTGGAAGTGTACCATCGAGCCGTTTTCGTCGGTTGGGATAGAGGCTCGCTGCGAATCCTGAAAGGGCGAATGCGTATAATTGGCCAAACGCCGGTAGCCGAGCCCGTGCTCGGCGAAACTGGCAGCCCAACACGAGAGTCTCCGCAGTGGCATGGAGGATCGTAGGATGGACCTGGCGACGGCCCTCAAGCGTCTCGAGAAGCTCGAACAAGAGATGGCGGAGCTCTACCGGTGGCTCGCCGACTTGTTCGCCGATGATCGGGAGACTGCGGCGTTCTTCAAGCAGATGGAGTCACAGGAGGCGTCGCACGCGGAGTTGGTTCGTTTCGAGAAGCGGTTGGTGCGTTCGGACGCCAGCTCGTTCGCGGGGCTGGAATTCGATCCGAGTGGCATTGACGAGATCGAGGGCTGGATCCGTGCCTTCAGAGACGACGAAGAATCCCCGTCGTTGGGAAGAGCCTTGGTGTTCGCGATGCGGGTCGAGTCACACGCGGCCGAGCACCTCCATCGAACGATCTTTGCAGGAGCCAACAGCGACCTGCATGCGCTGATCGGGAACCTCTCACGGTCGGACTGGAAACACTTCGAGGCCCTTCGCGAGTTCGCGGCGGCACATGCCGACTCTCTGGGTGATCGCCGAGCCTATTGAGGCTGGGCTCCCCGGCCGGCGGGTGGGAGCAGCGCGCGTCACTCCTGGGGTCAGCCCGGGAGCTCTAAGTGAGAGAGGATACCGGAAGCGTTCGGCAGAACCGCTCGGCAAGGGTACCCGCGAAACGCCTCCCGCGCCGTGGCCCCGGTGAGAACAGCGACGAACGGAACCGCGGCTCGCTGTGCGGCGTCGGCATCCGTGGTGCTGTCACCGACGAACAGGGCCTCCTCGGCAGATGTGCCCAGATGCTCGAGTGCGAGCAGGAGGCCGTCGGGCGCCGGCTTGGGCCTGGGCACCGAGTCGCTGCCGACGACCACCGAGAAAAGTCCCTCAAGGCCGTCGCGGATCAGCACCTCTTCGATCCTCTGCCGCCTCTTGGTTGACACGATGCCAAGGGCCAGGCCGGCCTGACGGAGGGTGCGGGCGGTGCGCGGCACCCATGGGTAGACCACCGTACTGTCCACCATCACCTCGTCGGCGCGGGAGATGAAGAGTCGGCGAAACTCG
>JAJDNH010000251.1 GCA_022340775.1 Acidobacteriota bacterium | reverse complement strand
CAACTGGTGGCTCGCGCCCCGGATCACGAACCAGGCGCCCTTGTCATCTGTCGAAGGGGAGCCTAAAGTTGGTCGGTAAAATGCCCGACCGGTTTTGGAAGATATCAATTGGGGTGATCCCCCAGGAGGAGGAGAGAGGATGCTGACGTTGCGAAGGAGTGTCGTGTGGGCGATCGCCGTCGCCTTCGTGCTGCTGCCCGTTGTCGTGCAGGCGCAGTCGAACGTGGCGACCGGTCAGATCCAGGGCATCGTCACCGATCCGCAGGGGGCCGTGCTCCCCGGCGCGACGGTGACGGCCACCAACGAGGCGACCGGGTTCAGCCGTGCCGCCACGACCGAGGCGGGGGGCCTGTACCGCCTCAGCTACCTGCCGTCCGGCACCTACGACCTGCGGGTCGACATGGAGGGCTTCAAAACAGAGATCAAGAAGGGGCTCCAGGTGACCCTGGGCTCGGTGGTGAAGATCGACTTCTCACTGCAGATCTCCAAGATCAAGGAGGAGATTGTCGTCACCGCCCAGGCGCCGATCGTCGAGACCACGAACCCCAGCGTGTCGTCGGCGGTGAGCAGCCAGGCGATCGCCAACCTGCCGCTCAACGGCCGCGACTTCCTCGACTTCGTGGCGCTCACGCCGGCCTCGGTTCCCGACACCGTGGGGCGTGTCCACATCGGCGGCATGCGCGGGATCCAGAACTCGTTCAACATTGACGGTGCCAACGACCAGTCGTCGTTCTTCGGCGAGGAGCGCGGCGGCACCCGCCCGCCGTTCACCTTCTCCCAGGGCGCGATCAAGGAGTTCCAGGTCCTGCAGTCGGACTACAGTGTCCAGTACAGCGCCTCCGGCGGCATCATCAACGCCATCACCAAGTCGGGCACCAACGAGGTTCACGGTGAGCTGTTCGCCTACTACCGCGCGCACAACTTCGTCTCCGCGTATGCCGACGGGCGCTCGGCCGCCGGCTTCAAACAGAAGCAGTTCGGCGCCTACCTCGGCGGTCCGATCATCAAGGACAAGCTGCACTACTTCGTCTCGTATGACGGCCAGCGGTACACGACTCCGACCTTCCGCTTCTTCTCCTACTTCCCGGACGACCGGGTAGCCGAGTGGGAGGCGCTGACCGGCCTCAACTACTCCCAGGAGACCGGGACGGTCGACCAGACCAACAACGCCGACGTGCTGCTGGCCAAGATCGACTGGCAGGCCTCCGAGAACCACCTGCTCACGATCCGAGACAACTACTCCACGGAGAAGGGCAAGAACCTGACCAGCGACTACAGCGACACGGGCACATCCAACAACGGTCTCGAGAAGAACAACTTCAACTCCTTCGTGGCGACCCTGAACTCGGTGCTGGGCGAGAACTCGTTCAACGAGCTGATCCTGCAGTATGCCAAGGAGGAGCGCCCGCGAGCCCCAAACACGACCACCCTTCCCGAGACCCAGATCTCGCGCTCCTACTATGCCGTCTTCGGTCAGAACCAGTTCCTGCCCAACTACCTGACCGAGAAACGCACCCAGCTCCTCGACAACTTCACCTACTTCGCGGGCGACCACACGCTGAAGGCGGGCGTCAACCTCGACCTCATCAAGTACGATGACGGTTTCTACCGCTACGCGGCCGGCTTCTACATGTTCAACAGCTGGGACGATTTCTTCAACAACCACCCGAACTCTTACACCCAGGCGTTCTCCGACTACAACGGCGCGGTCAAGTTCGACGGCAACACCTACGCCTTCTACGCCGAGGACGACTGGCAGGTCACGCCCAACCTGACCGTGACCTACGGCCTGCGCTACGACGTGCAGGACATGCCGACGCCCCAGGAGACCAACCCGCTGCTGCCGATGACCGGCGACATTCCGACCGACAACAACAACTGGGCGCCGCGCGCCGGCTTCGCCTGGGACATCAACGGCGACGGCACCCAGGTGCTGCGCGGCGGCATCGGCATGTTCTACGACATCACGCCGACCCTGCTGACCGCCAACGCGCTGCTCGCCAACGGGATCCGCGTGGTTCGCTACAGTGCGACCTGCAGCTATGGCGGGTGCCCGGAGTGGCCCAACATCTACGCGTCGCAGGGCGACCTTCCGAGCGCGACGCCGGATGTGTTCGTCTTCTCGCCTGACTTCCAGAACCCGGAGACGCTGCGCATGTCGCTGGGCTACGAGAAGGAGATCGCGCCGGACCTGTCGGTCGGAGTCGACGTGATCTACTCGCGCACCCACCACCTCGAGCGCAAGCAGGACCAGAACCTGGCGCCCGACGGTGGCACGACGGTCGATGGCCGCCCCACCTACTACCCGTACTACTACCACACCAACTACCCGGACTTCGGCCATGTGATCATGTTCAAATCTGACGCCAGGGCCAAGTACCGGGCGATCATCCTCAAGGCCAAGAAGCGCTTCTCGGACGGGTGGACGTTCAACGCCTCCTATACCTATGCGCGTGCCCGCGACAACGACTCCAACGAGAGGTCGGTCTCGTCGTCGAGCGACTACCCCGAGGACCAGTACAACCTGAACGCCGACTGGGGCCCCTCGAATTACGCCATCAAGCACCGCTTCGTCGCCTCCGGAACCGTGACCCTGCCGTACGACTTCGTGCTGTCCGCGATCGTCACCATCCGCTCGGGCTTCCCGTACTCGGCCACCGGCTACCCCGACCTGAACACGGACGCCTTCTACAACGACCGCGCCACGGTCCAGCTGTCGGACGGCAGTTGGTACCACTACCCGCGCAACTCGTTCCGGCAGCGCTGGTACCACAACATGGACCTGCGGGTGACCAAGATCTTCCGGCTCTTCGGCGACTACGAGCTCGAGGTCATTGCCGAGTGCTTCAACGTCTTCAACAACGAGAACTGGTACACGAGCGAGCAGGAGCTCGTGGGGTACGGTGGGGTGATCAACCCGAACTTCGGCCTGGTCAGAGATCCGTCGACCGGAAACGTGCTTGGCAACCCCGGTCAGCCTCGCCAGTACCAGGTGGGCCTGAAGTTCCGCTTCTAGAGCCAACCACAAACTCGTAACCAGGGGCGGGGCCTGCGGGCCCCGCCTTTGTTGTTGAGGAGTAGGGAGGAAAGTGATTAAGTCATTAAGTGACTAGGTGATTAAGTTTCGCAACCCACCCGGGAAGAGGGGAAACGGGAAACGGGAGACGCTCCCCCGCCCACCCAAGAGATTGAGGAGTAAAGGGTAAGGAGTAAGGGGACCCTCACCCACCCAGGAAGATAGAAGGAAGAGGATAGAAGATAAATCCCCCACCCACCCGCAGAACGTGGGCGCAGCGAGCTCCAGAGCATGGTGCGCTTGGTGGGGCGTGCCATGCTTCGAGGTTTTCTGGACGTTGTTCTCCCTACCGGCGCCTTGGGAGAAAACCTCGAGCTTGGCAACCCGCGGGAAGTGCGTTCGCCCGTGTGGCCACAAGAGCGGTGGAGGCGCCTCGTTGCCTGCCCGGGGCGGGCCGCGAAGACGCCTCTGAGGCGAGGTTCATCGCCCGCTCCGGGGCAGGTGACGACGGGTGTCTGCAGAGCAGGCGTCCGGGCGCCGGAGCTGCGGAGCGACCTGCCGAGGGAGCTCGCCTCCAGCAACAGTATCGTCGGCGTGACGCAGGTACACTCCGCCGTTTATTGGTCCGAGTACCATAGAGCGATGCAGAGGATCGAGGTCGCGGGCGAGCGTGGAAGCTACGACGTTGTGGTCGGCCGGGGTCTGCTCGGTCGTCTGCCAGCCCTGATCGAGGAGGGTGGCGTCGAAGGGCGAGCGGCGCCGGTGACCAACACCACCGTCGGGCCGCTGCACGCGAGGTCTGCTGCTGCAGCGGCCGGCTGGGGCCAGCCTCTCGAGCTCCAGGACGGTGAGGAGTTCAAGCGCTGGGAGTCCGCGGAGCACATCTGCCGTTGGCTGCTCGCCGGCGACTACGGCCGCCGGGACCCGTTGGTCGCGATCGGCGGCGGAGTTGTGACCGACGTCGTCGGCTTTGCGGCGGCCGTCTACTTACGCGGGATCGAGTGGGTGGCGGTGCCAACGACTCTGCTGGCGATGGTCGATGCCGCCGTCGGCGGCAAGACCGGCGTCAACTTGGAGGAGGGCAAGAATCTGCTCGGTGCCTTCTGGCCGCCGCGCCTGGTGGTGGCGGACGTCGACGCGCTGGTGACCCTTCCGGAGCGCGAGCTGCGGGCCGGGCTTGCGGAGGTCGTGAAAGGAGCATGGATCGGCGACCACGGTCTCTTGGAGCTACTTCCGAACCATACGACGGGTTTCGGCGATCTGTCGCCCCAGGCCTGGCAGGAGCTGGTGGTACGGGCCGTCAGGATCAAGACCAAAGTCGTGACGGCTGACGAGCGTGAGACCGGCTCTCGTCAGGCCCTCAACCTCGGCCACACTCTCGGGCACGCGCTCGAGTCGGTCACCAGCTACCAGCGGTTCCTGCACGGCGAGGCGGTGGCGTGGGGGATGCGCGCTGCGGCGGCGATCGCCAACCGTCGTGGCCTACTCAGCGACCGTAGCTGTGCGAGGCTCGAGGAGGCCGTTCATGCCCTCGGGCCCGTGCCGCCGCTGGCCGACCTCGACCCGGAGGAGCTGCTGGCTCACATCGGCCGGGACAAGAAACGAGATCGGGGTGGGGTGGCATGGGTGCTGCCCACCGACGAGGGGGTCGTGCTCGGCCAGCGCGTCGAGCCCGTAGAGGTGCGCGAGGTTCTTCGGCAGCTTATCGGAGAGAGGCGGAGTGAGGTAGGATGGTGAGCCGATGAGCACAGAGGTTCACGCGATCCCGAGCGCCAGCGAGGGGGGGCTCCGCCTGCCCCACGAGCCCGAGGCCGAGCGCGCCGTTCTGGGCGCCATCTTACTGGACCCCGGAGCGTTGCTGCAGGTGCTGGAGAAGCTGCGCGGGGACGAGTTCTACACCGAGAGCCACCGCCTGATCTACAGCGGCTGCGTCGTGCTCCACGAGCGCGGCCAGGCCGCCGACCTGGTGACGGTCACCAACCACCTGCGCGAGGAAGGGCTGCTGGAGCGCGTCGGGGGAGCGTCCTACCTCTCATCGCTGGTTGATGCGCTGCCGGACGTGGCCAACGTCGTTCACTACGCCGGGATCGTGAACGACAAGGCGGTCAAGCGGCGCCTGATCTCGACCGCGCAGAGGATCCTCACGACCTGCTCACTCGACCAGGGAGAGGCGCGGGAGGCGGTCGAGAGCGCTCAGCGGGACGTGTATCGGATCGCGGAGGATACGCTCGAGGGCGGGCTCGTGCACATCCGCGAGCTCGCTCAGCACGAGGTCGAGATGCTGGAGGCTGCGCGCAGCACGCACTCGACGCTGACCGGTCTCGACACCGGCTTCACCCGCTTCAACGAGATGACGTCTGGACTCCAGCGCAAGAACCTGGTCATCCTGGCCGCCCGCCCCTCGATGGGGAAGACATCGCTGGGCGTCAACATCTGTACCCACGTGGCGTTGCACAGCGGCTCCAAGGTAGCGGTCTTCTCTCTCGAGATGTCCGCCGATCAGCTGGTGCGACGGATGCTGTCGTCACTGGCCCGCGTCGACCAGAAGCGGATCACCTCGGGCTACCTGGCGAAGGCCGACTGGCCGAAGCTGACAATGGCGGCACAGTCACTCCAGGATGCCGACATCTGGATTGACGACAGCCCGGGGATGACGGTCTTGGAGCTGTCTGCCAAGGCGCGGCGTCTGAAGCTCGAGAGGGGCCTCGATCTGGTGATGGTGGACTACCTGCAGTTGATGTCGGGCGGCGGCAAGTTCCCGAGCCGAAACGAGGAGGTCTCCGCGATCTCCCGCGGGCTCAAGGCGGTTGCCAAGGAGCTTGACGTGCCGATGCTGGTGCTTTCCCAGCTGTCGCGGCAGCCCGATCGCCGTGGTGGCGATCACAGGCCGCAGCTATCGGACCTGCGGGAGTCAGGAAGCATCGAGCAGGATGCCGACGTGGTCGTGTTCATCGTTCGCCCGTCGGTCTACGATCAGGACGTCGAGGATCGCCGTCTCGCCCAGCTCATCGTCGCGAAGCAGCGCAACGGCCCGATCGGTGAGATCGAGCTCATCTTCCAGCACGAGTTCACTCGCTTCGAGAACGCCGACCTGACGAGGGACGAGGGCGAGGCGCCGGGAGGGGCCCCGTGGTAGCCAAGGCGGGCGTTCTCACGGGCTGGCTGGACAGCTTCGGGCAGGCGATGATGGATGCGCTCGAGGAGCTGGGGCGCTTCTTCTACATCCTGAGCCAGTCGCTCCTGTGGGCGGTCAGGCGGCCGTTCGACGTCGCCGAGTGGTTCCGCCAGATGGTCCGCGTCGGCTACGACTCGATACCGGTCGTGTTCCTCACCACGATGTTCACCGGCATGGTGCTGGCTCTGCAGACCTACCGCGGCTTCGAACGGTTCCATGCCGAGGGCTTCGTCGGCTCGGTGGTGGCGCTGTCACTGACCCGCGAGCTGGCGCCGGTGCTGGT
>JAJDNH010000249.1 GCA_022340775.1 Acidobacteriota bacterium | reverse complement strand
GCGCCACCTGGCGGGCCGCCGGACGGAGGTGTTCTGTTTCCTCACTCTTGATGGCCGCCACGGCGTGATCCATCTGCACGAGCTGAGCTGCGGTACCCGTCGCTTTGCCCCGGTTGATACGGGGGAGCTCTTCAGACTGGTTCTTCTCGACGGGGCGGCGGCAGTGCTGCTCTTTCACAACCATCCTTCGAGCGTGCTCGATCCGAGCCGGGACGACCTCGAGCTGACGCGGAGACTGGTGCGTGGCGGCTCGCTGGTCGGCGTCGATGTCGTCGACCATCTGATCATCGGCGGAACGCGGTGGATCTCACTGCGGACGGTACGTCCGGAGCTCTTCACCACCAGCGAGCCCGGGCCGTGATACGCCATCCGGGATTGCAGACGCCAGAAAGGGAATGGCCACAGAGACACAGAGAGCACAGAATAGGAGGAGCTTAGCCACGGATTCACAGATTCTCGAAAAGGACGACAAGAGCTTCCAGTGGGCTCGAGAGGATTGGATCCTGCAGCCATGTGGCTAAACGCCAGGGGCGGCAAACACCTGGTCGTCCTTGCTCGAGCCGGTGTAATCCGTGGTTCTTCCTTGAGCGGCAGAGGTGTGACCAAACGGGTGGGCACCTCGCACGCCGAGCCTCGCGGTTTTTTCCTGTCTCTCCGTGGTTCTCTCTGTTCAAGCCGTCTCGGGTTGCCTTTACTGGGCTACGTTGATGTCTAGCTCTCCGGGTGCAGCCGGCCGGGTGACCAGGCGGGTAGAATGGACCCACCGTGAGCCGTCCGTCAGGACTTCACCTGCGACAGCTGTTGGCAAGCGTCCATGCCCGTCTGCGCCAAACGCAGCAGATGTACATGGTGATCGTGTCTGTGGGCATTGGTGTGCTGGGAGGGCTGTGTGCCGTAGGCTTCAGGGAGCTCATCCGGATCGGACAGCTCCTGGCCTGGCGCACGGGCAGCTACACGCTGGACTACATCCGCGAGCTGCCGGCGTGGTGGAAGGTGGCGGCGCCTGCCGGCGGCGGCCTGATCGTGGGTCTGATCATCCACTTCCTTGCCAGCGAGGCCAAGGGCCACGGCGTCCCCGAGGTCATGGAGTCCGTCGTACTCCGCGGCGGGCGGATCCGGCCGCGGGTGGTGCTGGCCAAGATGGTGGCCTCCGGGGTGTGCATTGCTTCGGGAGGTTCGGTCGGGCGTGAAGGGCCGATTGTCCAGATCGGCTCCGCGATCGGCTCGACGATTGGCCAGTGGCTCGGAATCGGAGAACGTCGCCTGCGAACGCTGGTCGGGTGCGGCGCGGCAGCCGGTATCGCCGGCACGTTCAACGCTCCAGTGGCCGGCGCCCTGTTCGCGGTCGAGATTATCCTCGGCGACTTCGGCGTCAGCCAGTTCTCGCCGATCGTGATCTCATCTGTCGCGGCAACGGTGGTCAGCCGCCACTTTCTGGGGGACTTCCCGGCGTTCACGGTGCCGCATTACGCACTCGAGAGCCCGCTCGAGCTGATCGCCTACGCGGTTCTCGGGGTCCTCGCCGGGTTGGTCGCGCTCCTTTTCATCCGTGTCCTATACGGAGCGGAGGACCTGTTCGAGCGAATGCAGATCGCCGGGCCATTCAAGCCGGTCGTCGGCGGGGCTCTGGTCGGCGTTGTCGCACTTCGCTTCCCGGAGGTCTTCGGCGTCGGCTACGAAGCGATCAACGAGGCCCTCCAAGGTCGTGTCGTTCTGGACGTGTTGCTGGTCCTGGTCGTGGTCAAAATCCTGACCGTCGCCCTCACAATCGGCTCGGGCGGCTCGGGCGGGATCTTCGCCCCGTCGCTGTTTGTGGGCGCCATGCTCGGCGGTGCAGTGGGCACCGTGGTGCATGCCGCGTGGCCAGGCGTGACGGGCGGGCCAGGGGCGTATGCCTTGGTCGGCATGGGAGCCGTCGTCGGCGCCAGCACCCATGCACCGATCACCGCCATCCTGATCATCTTCGAGCTGACCAACGACTACAAGATCATCCTGCCGCTGATGATCACATGCATCGTGGCGACGCTGCTCGCCACCCAGCTGCAACGGGCATCGATCTACACCCTGAAGCTGCTCCGCCGAGGCGTCGACATCCACAGCGGCCAGACGGTCAACGTCCTCCGCCATCTGCAGGTGAGCGATGTCATGCGTGAGGCGTTCTTGACCGTGGATCCGCAAGAGCCGGTTGTGAGGGTGGTGTCGCGGTTCATCGATCAGCCCGGTGACAGCGTATTCGTTGTCGATCCCGAGCCGTTTCTGGCAGGCGTCATCACCATCGATGAGGTGCGCCCGATCATGGCCGACATCGCGTCGCTGGGCTCCCTCGTGATCGCCGGAGACATGATGCGCGAAGGGGGGTTCCCGAAGTTCGTGCGTACCGACCGTCTCGACGAAGCGATGCGCCGGTTCGGCGGGTACCACTACAGCTGCCCTGTTTTGGACGAAGAAGGGCGGGTGGTGGGAACCGTTTGGCCGGAGGACGTCATCGAGCGCTACAACGCCGAGGTTCTGAAACGGGAGATGGCCTCGACGATGGCCCTGGCCGTGACCAACGGGGTCCGGGAGCAGACCTTGCCCGGAGTCCATGGTGTCCGACTCGCCGAGGTCCCCGTACCTCCAGGGTTCGTCGGGCGCACCCTCGGCGAGCTCGAGATCCGCCGCCGGTTCGATGTTACCGTCCTGCTCATCAAGCGGCGCAGCGGAGGTTCGGAAGCGCTCGTCGAGCAGATCCCAGACGCATCCTTCGTCCTCGAAGCGAGCGATGTGCTCCTGGTCCTCGGTGCCGAAGGGGGCCTTCGCCGCCTGGAAGCCGAAGGGTAGCGACCGCGCAGGCGGTTGCCGTTGCGGCCCCGAATGAACCCCAGAGGCACAGAGGGCACAGAGAGGAGGGGAAGGACCCTCGGGAGGAGTGAGCTTTTCACCACGGAAGAGGGAGCTTGACCACGGATTTCACCGATTTCACGGATTCACAAAGAGGGGGATGTGAGCTGCTGCAAGCCGCGGAGTGGTCCGAGCTTCCGACATCAGGTTGGTCGCACGGGGCAACCAACTCTCTCCCGGGTTTCTTGCTCTGGTGATCAGTGTAATCAGTGCAGTCCGTGGTTGTCTTCTGTGGTTCTCGGTTTCCAGGCCTTCTCGCCGGTTGTTGGTGGGTGGTCGTGGTATCTTCCCCGCCATGAGCGAAGGGGTTCGGCTCGAGTTCGACGGCCTGGCGAAGCGCTTCGACCTGCGTGTGGTCTTCCGGGCTGTGTCGGGCGCGGCAGAGCCGGGCGAAGTGCTCGCGATCACAGGCCCGAACGGGTCTGGCAAGTCGACCCTGTTGACCATTCTGTGCGGCCTCCTGCGGGCGACTCGGGGGGAGGTCCGTTATCTGGCGGACAGCGCCGAGATCCCGCGCGACAGGTGGCGCAAGTACCTCGGAATCGTCGCTCCGGCCATGTCGCTGTACGAGAACCTCGATGCACTCGAGAACCTGCGGTTTCTGGCCCTTGTGCGCGGCATGAGAGACAGCGAGGCGCGATGCTGCGAGTGCCTCGAGGCGGTGGGGCTCGACCCCGCGCGTTCGACTACGGTCCGCGGGTTCTCGACCGGGATGCACCAGCGTCTGAAGATCGCGCAGGCGATCCTGCACGATCCGCCGGTGCTGTTTCTGGACGAGCCCGGCTCCAACCTCGACCCGGCCGGTCAGGACTGGCTGGAGGAACTGGTCGCCCGTGAGCGCGGGCGCGGCAAGACCGTTGTCCTGGCAACCAATGATCGCCGGGAGATGGAGTGGGGGACACGCCGTGTGGCGCTTTCTGGCTGAGTCCGGCGCCGTTTTTGCGAAGGACCTGCGGACCGAGTTCAGGACGCGGGTGGCGCTCAACGCCCTCGGTCTGTTCGCCGTAACGACACTGGCGGCGGTGTCCTACACGATCGGGCCGTACCGCATTGCCGAGAACGACCGACCGTTCCTGCTCGCTGCGCTGCTCTGGATCGTGATCTTCTTTGCAGCAATGGCCGGCCTCGACCGCACTTTCGTCAAAGAGGAAGACACTCACACCGCTCCGCTGCTGCGGCTGTCGGCAGATCCTCTGGTGGTGTGGGCGGGGAAACTGCTGTTCAACTTCGTACTGCTCGGCGTCTTGATCGCGATCCTGGTCCCACTGTACATGGTGCTGATGGGCTTTCGGGTCGACTCGACCGCAGGGTTCCTTCTCGTCCTCGGAGCCGGAGGGTATACTCTGGCGGTGACCACCACGATGGTGGCCGCGATCATCGCGCGGGCGATGTCGCGGGGCGCTTTGTTTTCGGTGCTCTCGCTGCCGTTGCTGCTGCCTCTCCTGATCTTCCTGATCCAGGGGACGCGGGCGGCTGTTGAAGGCTCGGCAGAGGGCGTCAGCGAGGCGTTGCGTGCGGTGGTCTCCCTGGGAGGCGTGATGACCGTGGTTTCGGTGGTTCTGTTTCCGGTGGTGTGGAATGAGTAGGCCGAGCCCGCTGGGGACGGTGCTGCGCTGGGGGCTGTTTGCATGGATGTCGCTCGTCATCTGGGCGGCGTTCTTCTATGCGCCCGCGGCGGCCGGCTTCCAGGGGCAGTCCAGCCGCATCGTGTTCTTTCACGTGCCAACCGCGTGGGTGGCGACACTCGCGTTCCTGGTCTCGTGCATTGCTTCGATACGCTACCTGCGGTCCCGTGATCCAAAGGAGGACATCCGGGCCTCGGCGGCCAGTGCGCTGGGCCTGACGTTCGCGATCCTCGCTACCGTCACTGGCTCGATCTTCGCGCGCATCATGTGGGGCTCGTACTGGAACTGGGATCCGCGCGAGACGTCAATCACGTTTCTGTTACTGATCTACGCGGCCTACTTTGCCCTCAGGGCGGCGATCGCCGACCCCGAGCGACGGGCCACGATGTCTGCCGTGTACGCCATTCTCGCGTTCGTGACGGTGCCGTTCCTGGTTTTCGTCGTTCCGAGAATCTATTGGTCACTGCATCCGGACACGATCATCAACACACAGGGCAGAATCAAGATGGACTCCCGGATGTTCCAGGTGCTGATGGGGTCTCTGTTCGGTTTCACGGGCCTGTTTTCCTGGTTATACTCTCTGGAGTGCCGGGTCGAGGGGATTCGACGCCGGCGCCAGCACGAGGTGTTATAGATGAACGACCTGCTCGGGATCATGCTGGTCACGCTCATCATCTGGGCGGGACTGTTCGCATACGTCTACCGCGTGGACCGCAAGGTCCGGCGGCTGGAGATGGAGGATCTATGACTGATCCGCGCAAGCAACGCCGCATCTGGTACGCCATCGGCGGCGTTTTGATCGTTGCTTTCCTTGCCTACGGGGCGACATCGTTCAAGTCGAACCTGACGCCCTACGTCTCGTTCCACGAGGCGGAGCAGAGTGGGAAGCAGGTGCAGGTGGCCGGAGCTCTGGTCAACGGCTCGACCAGATACGTGGACGCCGCGAAGGAGCTGAGCTTCACGATGGCCGACGCCGAGGGAGGGACCCTGCAGGTCCTCTACAAGGGCGTCAAGCCGGGCAACTTCGAGGAAGCAACTCAGATCGTGGCCATCGGCAGCTTTCACAACGGCGCGTTCCACGCGGAGCAGCTGCTCGTGAAGTGCCCGTCCAAGTACCAGGGACTCGAAGAGGCGAGCGGCAAGTCCGGCTCGCGGACGTGACAACCTCCGCCGGGGCTCGGCTCCGGCGTTCTCGTTCCGGGTTTGTTGCGACTCGGAATTATTAGGGGGATACCATGTACCTACCCGGGACCGTGCTCCTGTGGGCGGCCTTTATGCTCCTGCTGACGTCGACAGTGGGCTACGTGCTGGTCGTTCGGGGCGATGCGAGCTGGCGGCGGCTGGCGCGTCAGGCCTACGTGCTGATGACGGTTGCGATCGTCGTTGCGGCGGGCCTGCTGATGTACCTATTCGTCACCCATGACTACCGGCTGTTCTACGTCACCGCCTACTCCGACAACAGCCTGCCCCTGCGGTACCTGATCTCGTCGTTCTGGGCCGGGCAGGAAGGTAGCTTCTTGCTCTGGATCTTCTGGGGGGCGCTGCTCGGGCTTCCCCTGATGCGCTTTGCGCGCCACTACGAGTCACGGGTCATGATCTTCTACAACATGACCGTGTTGTCGCTGGTCATCCTGCTCCTCAAGCAGGACCCGTTCCGATTCCACAGGGGGCTCACCGCGGCAACGATCCCGATGGACGGCCAGGGGCTCAACCCGCTCTTGCAAAACCCGTGGATGGTGATCCACCCGCCGATCATGTTCCTCGGCTACGCCTCGTTGGCGATCCCGTTCTCGTTCGCGCTTGCAGGCGTCTGGATGAAGCAGTACGACGAATGGACCAAGGCGTCGCTTCCGTGGGTGCTGCTCTCGCTGGTAACGCTGGGAACCGCCATCATGCTCGGCGGCTACTGGGCGTACGAGACGCTGGGCTGGGGCGGCTACTGGGGCTGGGATCCCGTCGAGAACGCGTCCCTCGTGCCTTGGCTCATGACAGGTGCGCTGACCCACGGCATCCTGCTGCAGAGGGGACGCAAGAGGTTCCGGCGACTCAACCTGGTGCTGGCGGTACTGGCCTACCTGCTGGTCGTCTATGCGACCTTCCTGACGCGCTCGGGCGTGCTCGCCGATTTCTCGGTGCACTCCTTTGTTGACCTCGGGATCACCGGCTGGCTGGTCTTCAACATGATGTTCTTCCTACTGCTGTCGATAGGGGTTCTGGCCTGGCGCTGGCGTGACGTGCCGACCGAGGGGGGCGACGAGCCGTTCCTGTCACGGACCATCTTCTTCGTGATTGGCATCGTCCTGCTCATGTCGACCAGTTTCATGGTCGCGGTCGGGACCTCCGCGCCGCTGATTTCCCGGCTCTGGTCCTCGAAGCCGTCCCAGGTCGGGCCGCACTTTTACAACACGGTCGGCATGCCACTGGCGATCGCCTTCGGCCTCTTCCTGGGCTCGATTCCGTTCCTGGCCTGGAAGGGCCCGGCCAAGGCGGCAGGGCGTCGGCTCCTCTACGTCATCGGCGTCGTGGCGGTGCTGACAGTGCTCGGCTTCGTGGCCGGGGTGCACAGGCCCGAGTCGGTGGCCTATATGACCGCCGCACTCTTCTGCGTGGTCTCCAACTTCTGGACCGTCGGCGAGAAGGCCCGCAGGGGGCAGTGGCGGGCGGCCGGAGGCTACGTCACTCACGTCGGCCTTGGCCTGATGCTGCTCGCCTTCCTCACCACCGGCCTGTATGACAGCTCGAGCAAGGTCAAGCTCGAGCAGGGCAAGCCGACCAAGGTCCTGGGCTACACGCTGACCTTCCAGGGAGTCCAGAAACCGACTCCGCAGTCCCGTGACGCGATGGTGGTCAAGGTCACCCCACCGTCCGGCAAGAGCTTCCTGCTGGAGCCGAAGATGTGGGTCAATCGCAAGTCGAACCAGCTGGTGGCCAACCCGGACATCCGCGTCTTCCTGACCCGCGATCTGTACCTGGCTCCGGTCGAGTACAACCCCGAGAAGGAGCCGCCCGTGAGCGGTACGCTGAGGCTGACCAAGGACCAAGCGGCTTCCTTCAAGAAGTGGCAGCTCGAGTTCAAGGGCTTCGACATGTCGAAGCAGAACGTGGTGCCGGGTGCCTTGACCGTCGGCACGATCATCGAGCTCAAGCGGCCCGGCGCCGAGCCCGTCGAGCTCGAGCCGACAGTGATCTCGACGTCCGAAGGCGTGCAGGCGCTGCCGGTTGCTATCCCCGGCACGCCGGCAGGCAAGATCCGTATCAGCGGCGTCAACGCCTCCTCCGGCATGGTCGAGGTCCAGCTCCTGGGTTTGGGCGGTGGAGTTGCTCGTTCAGCCGTCATGCACAAGGGTGAGTCACTGTCGTACAAGGACCTCAAGATCACATTCGATGACTTCGACCTCTCGGATTTCGACCCTCAGGCGGGCAGGATCCACATCGGAGCGGTGTTCGAGGTGGAGCACAACGGCAAGACGGTCGAGGTGGAACCCCGGTTCCGCGGCGGCCAGGCGGGCGGACCGCAGATTCTCCCAGCCGAGATTCCGGACAGTGGCGGCATCACGCTTTCACTCGGCAAGATCAGCGCCAACGACGGCACCGCGGAGCTGAAGGTCTTCGATCCCAACATGCCGCCGCAGCCGCCGCAGCCGGCGAGCCTGGTGCTCGACGTGTCCATCAAGCCGCTGATCTCGCTCGTCTGGATCGGTACGCTGGTCGTGATTGCGGGCATCATCCTCGCGATCGGCCTGCGCCGCCGTGACGTGGCCTCGATCCCGGTGAACAACGACTAGGAGCTCACCATCCGGCCAGTGATTAAGTCATTAAGCATTAAGTGATTAAGTTTCCGCGCCCGCCCGGGGAGGAGGGGAGACGGAAAGCGGGAAACGGGAGACGCCAGACGCCCCCACCCACCCGGTCGGAGAACCCACCTGTAGCGCGCTCCAGAGAATGGTCCGCTCGGTGGAACGTGCCAGCTATGACATTCTGGGTGTACGACCTTCACAAGCTCACCGCGCTCGGGCGAAATGTCATAGGTGGCACCGCTGCAGGAAAGCGAGCCTCTGGCCGTGGCCAGGGGGGTCGAAGAGGGCGGGGGCTGGCCTT
>JAJDNH010000248.1 GCA_022340775.1 Acidobacteriota bacterium | reverse complement strand
GAACGCCGTGGGGCCCGTGCTCGGAGGCTTACCCTCGGGGGACCTCGGGCCAAGCCTCCTGCGCCCGGTCCCCCCACCGCCCGCGGCGGGATGGCCGCTCGCCTCCTTCCGCCCCGTCCCCGCCCCGCCGCGGGACCGTTCCTGGGGACGGATGACCAGCCGCGCACCCGGTGACGGAGTGATGAAGTGACGCAGTGACGGAGTGACGGAGATCCTCCGCCCACCTGTCCGGGAAAACGGAAGACGGGAAACGGGAAACGCTCCCCCACCCACCCAAGACGGTAAAGAGTGATGGGTAAGGAGTAAGGAGTAAGGGGACACCCACCCACCCGAAGAACCCACCAGAAGCGCGCTCCAGAGAAGGGTGCGCTCGGCGGAACGTGCCATTCATGACATTCTCGGTGTACGCACTTCACGAGCTCATCGCGTTGAGGCGAAATGTCATGGGTGGCAATTCACGGGGAGGGCGTTGGTCCGTGTGGCCTTAGCTGCGAGGGAGGCGCCGAGTTGCCTGCCCGGAGCGGGCCGTGAGGGCCATGAACCGCTGGAGATCCTTGCCCGCTCCGAGGCGGGTGACGACGGGCGTCTGCGGAGCAGACGTCCGGGCGCCGGATCCTCGGGGAAGGCGTACCCTGTCCGTCCGCAGCAGAGAGAGCCATGTCCTGCGCCAGCCACCGTAGTGGAAGAGCTACGATCAGCGGAAGGGTGTGTCCGATCATTCAGCAACCAATGATGGCGTCAGTCCTAAAGCCGGGCCGTTACAGAGGGAGGTCCTAGCTGTGAGCCTACGAGCCCGGGTTCTGGTCGTCCTCATGTGTGGGCTTTTGTTGGCTGCCATGGGGTTGTATGCGTACAGGCAAATTGGCGAAACTCGAGCGAAGATTACGGTGACCAGGATGATGGAGCTGTACCACTTCCTCGAATACAAGCAGCCACGGGTACTTGGGGACGAGAACCTACAGCGGCTCCTCGTCGGGACCAAGTTGTACCCGTCCCATCTCAAAGACGCGTGGGGGAATAGGTTCCAGATCAAGGTTGAGCCGGACGCTTCCGGACAGCCGCACTACACGATCCGGTCGTACGGAGCCGACCACCGTCGTGGGGACTGCTGCAGTGGTTTCGTCTACCACCGGGACTGGGACGCCGACGCGGTGCTGAAAGACGGTAGGTGGCTGCAGGTCTGGGCCGAAGTGCCGTAGCGTGGGTGACGTTGATGGTTGCCCCACGGGGAGCGTTCATCAGGCTGCCCTTCTGAAAGCACTCACCCGTCCGGCCGCCGGAGCCTGGGAATACCCTCGCAAGCCGCTCTCCGCGCCCCTCAAAACGCGTTGACACGTTGGCGGCCCTGTGCTAGAACGTACGTTCTTGAGGTGAGGTGTGCGATGAGTGACTTCGCGATCGTAGAACATGGCGGCAAGCAGTACCGGGTGGCCCCGGGCGATGAGCTGCTCGTGGAGCGGACCGAGCCCGATCTGAAGAGGGGCGACAACCTGCTGTTCGAGCGCGTGATGCTGGTGAGCCAGGGCAAGGACGTACGCGTCGGTTCTCCGATCGTCGACGGCGCTCTGGTCAAGGCCCAGGTGCTGGCCGCGGTGCGCGGCGACAAGCTGATCGTCTTCAAGAAGAAACGCCGCAAGGGCTACAAGAAGACGCAGGGTCACCGGCAGAACTACTACCGCGTTCGCGTGGACACGATCGAGGCGTAGGGGGAGACATGGCGCACAAGAAGGGACAGGGCTCCAGCCGCAACGGGCGCGACTCGCAGGCGCAGCGCCTCGGGACCAAGGTTGGCGACGGCCAGCTGGTGACGGCGGGATCGATCCTTGTTCGCCAGCGTGGTACCAGGTTCAAGCCCGGCCGCAACGTCAAGCGTGCCGGCGACGACAGCCTGTTCGCCCTCATCCAGGGCCGGGTGAAGTTCGAAAACCGTGGCCGCTCCGGCCGCTTCATCAGTATCACCCCGAGCTAAAAGGCGTTCCAGAACCCACCATGTTCATCGACTCCGCGCGCATCACGGTCTTCGCCGGGCGCGGCGGGAACGGGTGTGTGTCGTTCAGGCGTGAGAAGTTCGTCCCCCGCGGCGGACCCAACGGCGGCGACGGCGGGCGTGGAGGGAGCGTGATCCTGCGCGCCGATCCCTCGTTCAACACCCTCCTTCATGTTCACCACAGGAGGACCGTGCGCGCCACCCGCGGTGCCCACGGCGAGGGCTCGAACCGCACCGGGGCCAGCGGCCGCGACGAGGTCGTGGCGGTGCCGCCGGGCACGGTGGTACGCGACGCCTCGAGCGGCGAGGTGCTCGGCGACCTGGTCGAGGCCGGGCAGACGCTGGTGGTCGCGCGCGGCGGCCGGGGCGGACGCGGCAACGCACGCTTCGCGACCTCGACCAACCAGGCACCGCGGCGGGCCGAGGAGGGGCGGGCAGGAGAAGAGAGGGAGCTCGAGCTGGAGCTCAAGCTGATCGCCGATGTCGGCCTGGTGGGCCTGCCGAACGCCGGTAAGTCGACCCTGCTGTCGCGTGTCTCGGCGGCGCGCCCCAAGATTGCCGCCTATCCGTTCACGACCCTCGAGCCGTACCTCGGTGTCGTCGACCTGGGTGGGGACGGCCTACGGACGCTGGTGATGGCTGACATCCCCGGCCTGATCGAAGGCGCTCACGAGGGCGCGGGTCTCGGCCTGCAGTTCCTGCGCCACATCGAGCGCTGCCGTGTGCTCGCGCACTTGGTCGATCTGACAGAACCTGAGAAGATCGCCGCCGGCGTCGAGGCGGTCAGGACGGAGCTGGCCGCGCATGCCCGCCCTCTGGACGGTCGCCCGTGGGTTCTGATCGGCACCAAGCTGGACGCCGCAGTCGAACGGCAGGAGGCAGCGGCCGCGGTCGAGAATGTTGCCGTCCTCCACGACGTTGCCTGGACCGTAATCTCGGCCGTGACGGGCGAGGGTGTGGAGGGGATGTTGGAGCTGCTCGACACCCTGGTTGCGGCCCAGGAAGTGGAGGTCTGATGGCCCGGATAGCGGTGTATGGCGGGAGCTTCGATCCGTTCCACCTCGGCCACCTGATCCCGACGGTACGGGCACAGGAGACGTTTCGTTTCGACGCGGTGTACTTCGTGCCCTCTGGCAACCCGCCACACAAGAGCGGCGAGCCGCTGACGCCGGCGACCCACCGGCACGCGATGGTGGCGCTGGCGACGCTGCCCTACGAGCGGTTCTACGCGTCGGACCTGGAGGTCTTCTCAGAGGAGCCCACCTTTACCGTGGACACCCTGCGGCGGTTTCACGAGATGTTCGCCGGTGACCACATCTACTTTCTTCTCGGCTCGGACTCTTTCTCGCAGATTGCCACCTGGGACAGATGGCAGGAGCTGGCGGACCTGGCATACCTGGTCGTGCTGCACCGCGCCCACATTTGGGGGGATGAGCTCAAGAACAAGGTGCCGTCGGTACTGGCGTCGAGGATCCGTCTGGTGGCGCCGTTCGCGTCGGTCCCGGATCCAGAGGACCACACGATCTACCTCCTGGATCACGAGCCGTTCCCGATCTCGGCGACCTCCATTCGCGAGCGCCAGCGGCAGGGGCTTCCGATCAGGGAGCTGGTTCCGCACGAGGTCTACACCTACATCGAGAAGTACCGCCTCTACCGGCACGAAGGAAACGAGCCCGGATGCTGAGCGACGATGTGCTGGTCCTGCTGCGTGTGGCGGCGGCCGCGGCCGCGGAGAGGAAGGCCTTCCACCTCAAGGCAATGGACGTCGCGGCGATGACCTCGCTGGCGGACTCGTTCCTGCTCTGCTCCGGAGCCCACGCGCGCCAGGTGGCGGCGATCGCCGAGGCCATTCAGCGGCGGCTGCGGGCAGAGGGCCGTCGCCCGTTACACGTGGAGGGGGAACGGGAGAGCGAGTGGGTGCTGCTCGACTACGGTGAGATCGTGATCCATGTCTTCTCCGAGGAGCGCCGAACGTACTACGGCCTGGACGGACTGTGGGGCGATGCCAAGACGGTCTCCGAGGAGGAGCTTCTGGTCCAAACTGAGCACGGCGGTCGGACGTGAGGGTCCGTGTCTTGTGGTTCGGCCGGCCGGCTGCGAGCCCATACGAGGGTGAGGTCGAGACCTACCGGTCGCGGGTCGCGCGCCGCTGGCCGGCAGAGGACGTGCCGTTGAAGCCGGCCGCTGGCGGCCGGGAGGAGGACCCGCGGCGCGCGCTGCGGGCGGAGGCCGAGAAGCTCTGCCGCCGGTTGCCGGACGGTTGGGCAACCATCGTTCTCGATGAGCATGGCGAGTTGCTCGACAGCGAGGCGCTGGCACGGGAGCTGGAAGGGCTGGAAACCGTGGGAACTCCCGGCGCGTCCTTCGTCATCGGCAGCGACCTTGGCCTTGACCCGGCGCTGCGCCAGGACGCCAGCCGCGTCATCTCTCTTGGCCGGCTCACGTACCCACACCAGCTGGCCCGCCTCGTGCTCTGGGAGCAGCTGTACCGTGCGGCCGATATCCTGAGTGGTGGTCGATACCACCGCCACGCCTTACAATAGGGTTCAGTCGAAGGACGGAGGATCGAGGCGATGAGGAAGTCCGATCTCAAGCGATACGAGAAGCTCCTCCTGCAGAAGCGGGCGGAGGTGATGGAACGGGTTCGCGCCCTGCGTGCCTCCGAGGCCGAGGGCTCCGGGGAGGAAGCTCCTGATCTCGGAGATCGAGCCCTGACGACGGCCTCGCGCGACATGTTGTACCTTCTGTCGACTGGAGAACGCGCCGTTCTGCGGCGGGTGGAGAACAGCCTCGCCCGCGTCTCCGCGGGCACCTACGGAAAGTGCTTGCACTGTGACGGAAAGATCCAGAAGGGTCGCCTCGACGCCGTGCCCTGGGCTCGATACTGCATCCAGTGTCAGGAGCTCCTGGACCGGGGGGAGTTCACGGACCAGGAGCCGTGACCGGCGCTCGCCTGCTGCTGATTGCTGCCAGTGATGACTACCTTCTCGAGGAGGCCCGCTCCGAGTCGGTGAGCCGCATGGCGGCGGAGCTGGGCGGTTGTCCGGTGGAGACGCTGGCGCCCGACATCACCCCCGAATCTGCGGCCATCGAGCTGCTCTCGCCGTCGCTGTTCGATCCGCAACGGGTGCTGGTCGTCGAGGATGCTCGCGCCTGGGTCAAGACCTCGGCGCCCGGGGGAGCGGTCGGCAAGCTGCAACCCGCAAACGCCTCGCCGCTGGTGGAGACGCTCCGCAACGGCCTGCCGGACGGCGTGGGGCTGGTGCTCGGGGTGTGGTGCGGTAGCCGCCCGACCGGGCCGCTGGTCGATGCCGTACACGAGCTCGGGGAGATGCAGTGGATTCCGTTGCCGCCGGCTCCCAAGCCGTGGGAAGACGTGGCCCTGTCGGCCGAACAGGTTGACGTCCTGAAGAGGGTCTTGTACCGGGCCGCACCGGAGGTGGAGATGCTTCCGGCGGCCGAGGAGTTACTTCTCGGTCGCCTCGGGTTCGCCCCCCGCCGCCTCGTCCAGGAGGTCCGCAAGCTGGCTGCCGCCTGCGGCGGCGACCCGATTGACGAGCAGCTGGTGCGACAGCTGACGTTTCCCAGGGAGCGTTCGCTGGAGCAGCTGCAGGAGGCGGTGCTCGGCCGCCGAGTGGGGCCGTTCATCGACCTGATGCGAGCAGCTTCCGATGGTGTCCCGGTCGCCGGCTGGCGCGGCGAGCGTCTGGAGTCGACGGCGTTGCAGTTCGCAGCCGTCGGCCAGGGGGTGAGCTTGGCGAGGCAGATGCTGTACCTGCTGGAGCTCGGTCGGGAGCTCGGCTTGGGCTCGGAGCTGGACTCCGAGCGGGTGCACACCCGCTGGTGGTACTCGAAGCAGTTCAAGAACGACCTCGCGCCGCGCCTGCTCAAGGCCATCGCCGCCGATCCGGCGGCGCCGTGGAGCGGCCGCAAGCCACCGAGCGTATGGAAGCTCGGCCAGCTGATCGAGGGCGCCGTCCGCTACCGTCCGGACGAGCTAGCGCGGACGCTGGCCGACGCTGGCGGCATCGAGGTACGCCTGCGCGGACCGCTCGCCGGGGAGGCAGTGAGCGCCTGGATGACGGCGTTGCTGGCGCCGTAGGCCGGCGCGGTCGGGCGCGCCGCTGAGGAGGCGTCCTGGCAGCGGGGCCACAACCGACGGCACGGTTACTCCCTCTGACCCGACCTGGCCGGGCTCCGCAGACTCCTACCGCCTCGTTCTGACACGGAGGTACGGTTCGGGGTAGAATGGTCGAGGTGTATCGGAACGGAGCATTCTCCGTTGGGGCGGGCGTACCCAGGCGTCCGTTTGGCGGGCTGCGTGATGAGCCGCGGCAACGGTGACGTGCTGGCCAGGTCCAAGGGGCGGGTCCGTCGCCTGCAGGCGGTGGTAGAGGCCAGCCTGCTGGTCAACTCGACCCTCGATCTTGAGGAGCTGGCACGGCACATTGTCGGCCTCGCAACGCAGCTCATTGGCGCCGAGCGGGGGAGCCTCTTCCTGGTCGACGGCGATGCCGGGCGGTTGCGGGCGATGGTCGCGCAAGGGCTGGACGGTGGCTCTCTCGAGGTTGCGATCGGGGACGGTATTGTCGGCGCCGTGGCGGCGACCGGCGAGGCCATCATTCTCGACCAGCCGTACGCTGATTCCCGCTTCGACCGTCGCGTCGATACCGCGACCGGCTTCAGGACCAGGTCTCTGCTGACGGTTCCGGTGCGGGGACGCGACGGCGAGCTGGTCGCCGTCCTGCAGCTCCTCAACCACCGGCAGGGGAAGTTCACGACTGCCGATGTGGACTTCCTGGCCGACCTCGGCGTGACCTTCGCCATCGCGCTCAACGCGGCTCGAATGCACCGGCAGATCGTCGAGCGCGAGAGGCTTGCGGAAGAGGTGCGTCTGGCCGCCGAGATTCAACGCACCCTGAGGCCGCGTTCGTTGCGCGACGTGCCGGGGCTGAACCTGGAGTCTCTGGTGCACCCCTGCCGCGAGGTCGGCGGTGACTACTTTGACGTGATCCCGGCTCGCGGCGGCAAGAGCTGGTGGCTGGTGATGGCTGACATCTCGGGCAAGGGCGTGTCCGCCGGGCTGATCGCGTCCAATGTGCAGGCGTACCTGTGGACCCGGCGCGCGGATCGTCGCTCGCTGACGCGGATCGTGGCCGAAGGCAACGATCTCCTCTACGGGTTGACCCACGGGCGGAAGTTCGCGACCCTGCTCTTGGCGGAGTGGGTTCCGACGAGGAGAGCCATACGCTGGGTCGGCGCCGGCCACCCGCCGGCCCTGCTGGTCCGCAACGGGAGGGTGCGCCGGCTCGACAGCACCGGCCGGCCGATCGGCATGCTGCCGAACCAGGACTACGGGAGTGGCTCGATGCAGTTGCGTCGGGACGACCTGATTCTGCTCTACACGGATGGCGTGACCGAGGCGACGGCGAACGGCGGCGACGATGAGTTTGGGCTGCTGAGGCTGATCGACTGTCTCGGTGGGGCCACTGGCTGTCGTGACGCCCTCGGGCGCGTGGCAGGGGCGCTGGAGCGGCACGTCAACGGGCATCCCTTCGAGGACGACGTGACGCTCCTGTGCGGCCGCTGCACGGCGGATGGGGCGGGCGCCGTGACTCGAGCGGACGCCGGACTGAAGGAGGAGGCGACTGCACCATGAAGAAGGAAGGCGAATGGATCTGGCTCATCGACGATGATGCTGCGCTGCGCGAGCTGGTCGGGCACATCCTCGAGACCGCCGGCTATCAGGTCAGTGCCTTCGCCTCGGGACCGGAGGCGCTGAGCGAGACCGGAGGTCCACCGGATGCGGTCCTGCTCGACCTGATGATGCCGAAGATGGACGGGACCCAGGTCCTGTCCGAGCTCAAGCGGCGCTGGCCTGATCTCTCGGTCGTGATCCTGACTGCGATCAACGATATCCAGAAGGCGGTAGAGGTCACCAAGCTCGGCGCGTACGACTACCTCGTCAAGCCCGTCGATGACGACCGCCTGTTGACCACGCTCGGACACGCCGTGTCGCACCGCCGGCTCGAGCGGGAGGTTGAACGCCTGCGCGGCGAGCTCGGCGACCGCTACCACGTTCGCAATATCATCGGCTCCTCGGTTCCGATGTGCCGGATCTACGAGCAGATCGAGAAGGTGCTGGAGTCCGACATCTCGGTGTTTATCTCGGGCGAGAGCGGAACGGGCAAGGAGCTCGTGGCCAAGGCGATCCACTACGGATCCCAGCGCGCCGGCGCACCGTTCGTCGACGTCAACTGCGCGGCGATTCCCGAGAGCCTCCAGGAAAGCGAGCTCTTCGGTCACGAGAAGGGTGCGTTCACCGGTGCCATCGCCGCCCATCCTGGCAAGTTTGAGCAGGCGCAGAAGGGAACCATCCTTCTCGACGAGGTGGGCGAGATGGCACCCTCGTCCCAGGCCCGTCTTCTCAGGGTGCTCCAGGAGCGTTGCCTGCAGAGGATCGGCGGCACGCGTCGCATCGATCTCGACGTGCGGGTGATCTCCGCCTCGAACAAGGACCTCGCGGAGATGGTGCGCGACGGCAGCTTCCGACGTGACCTCTACTACCGGCTGGTGGTGTTCCCGATCCACCTCCCGCCGTTGCGGGAGCGACCCGAGGACGTGCCGCTGCTGGTGGAGCATTTCATTGCCAAGCACGGTTCCGACGCCCGGCGCCGGGTCGAGCGGGTATCGGGAGCAGCCATGGAACGCCTCTCGCGCTACTCATGGCCGGGGAACGTGCGCGAGCTGGAGAACGTCATCCACCGATCGCTGCTCGTGGCCTCGGGAGTCGAGATCAAGCCCGAGGATCTGCCGCCCGAGCTTGGCGGCAGCAATGTCCGAGAGCCCGACGACGCCGCAGGGTCGTTCCTCACCCTGGAGGAGATGGAAGGACGCACGATACGCCGGGTTGTGAAGGCCTGCGGCGGCAACCTGTCGGAGGTGGCTCGCCGGCTCGGGATCGGCCGCTCGACCCTCTACCGCAAGCTCGACCAGTTCGGCATCCCCCGGAAGTAGAGTTCATACGGGGGGATTCGAACCGACCACCAAGGCACCAAGAACACCAAGCAGATAGAAGGAAGAGGGAAAACGGAAGACGGGAAACGCTCCCCCACCCACCCGGGGGGATGAAGAGTAAAGAGTAAGCGGTAAGGGAACCCCCTACCTTCCAAAGAGAGCGGCCGAAGCGCGCTCCAGAGAATGAGACGTTGAAACGGGCGTGCGGTCCTTGAGGTTTCTCTGAAGAGCGCTCACGAACTGTAGGCGCTCGCGAGAAACCCCAAGGGGGGCAACCTCGGCCATTGGCGATCAGAACATCGGCCCCAGAGGAGGCGGCTCGAGCAGGCTCCGGCGGTCGCCGCCGAGTCGATCATCCCCACTCCCTGCCTCGCACCCGCCGGAGATCCGAGACGGGCGGTCGCTTTGGACCGCACGGTCGCCGGAGACCAAGAGAACCGTCCCCCCCACACGCACCCTCGCCACAGGAGAAGCCGGTCTACAGGACGTCGTCCCAGCCGAGCTCCTCGAGGCGAGAGACTACTTCCTTGACGCGCTGACCGGAGGCTGCCGGCAAGACCAGGACGGCGTCCTTGGTGGCGATGACGATCACGCCCTCCACATCGACCGCCGCGACCACCGGACCCTCGCTGATGAGAACGTTGTCGAGGGCATCGATCGGCAGCACGCGCCCCTGGGCCACGTTGCCGTCGGCGTCGCAGGCCAGCAGCTCGGCCAGCGCCGGCCACGAGCCGACATCCGACCACGTGAAATCAACGGGAATCGTCCACCGGCGTCGAGCACCCTCCATGACCCCGAAGTCGATGGAGGTGCGTGGCAGGCGCGGGTAGAGGTCGTGCAGAGTCGAGGCCTCGCTGGGATGCCCGAGGGCGTCAGCGATGAGCTGCAGACCGTCTGCAAGGAGTGGCAGCTGGCGCCGGATCTCCTCCAGCAGGTCGCGTGCCCGCCACGCGAACATCCCGGAGTTCCAGAGGTAGCCGTCTGACGCCGCATAGGTACGTGCCGTGGCCAGGTCGGGCTTCTCCACAAAGCCGTCGAGGCGGTGGATCCGCCACCCCTCGATCTGCGAATGAGGCTCCCCGAGCTTGAGGTAGCCGTAGCCCGTCTCGGGCCGTGTCGGACGCACCCCGAAGGTCAGCAGCCCACCTTGGCTTTCGACGTGACGCGCACCGGTGGCGAGCGCGGAGCGCAGGCGCTCCTCATCGCCGATGAGGTGGTCAGCGGGAAGCACCACGCATACGCCCTCCGGGTCCCGGCTCAGCACGACGTGCGCGGCGTAGCCCGCGCAGGCAGCGGTGTCGCGCCCGGACGGTTCGCCGAGGACGTTCTCAGCAGGCAGCTCGGCCAGCAGGGAGCGGGTCGCCTCGGTCGTGCGCTGACCGCTGACGACCCAGATCCTGTCGGCGGGCACGATCGGCGCGACACGCTCGAACGTCGCCCTCAGCAGTGGTCTGCCATCGGCGAGATCGAGGAACTGCTTGGGCCGATGGCGCCGGGATGCGGGCCAGAACCTGGTACCAGCGCCGCCGGCCATGATAATGGCGTGAATCATGGGCCGGTGTCCTGCGGTCCGCCAATCATCGCCTCGATCTCCGTCAGGTTCGAAACCCGGCGAAACGGCGAGCTCTCAAACAGCCCCGGACGGTCGACCAGCACTGCCTCCAAACCGGCTGCGCGCGCGCCCTCGTAGTCCTCCCGCGGGCTGTCACCCACGTGCAGGATGCGTCCGGGCTCGATGTCGAGACGGGCCGCTACTCGGTGGAAGATCTCCGCCGAGGGCTTTTCGACTCCCTCGAGGCTGGACACGGCGATGGTGTGAAAGTGTGCGGTGAGCCCGAGGCCGTCGAGAATCCCGGGCAGGCGGGTGTCCCAGTTCGAGATGACCGCGAGGCGAACCCCCCTCCTGCGCAGGCGGTCGAGCACCCCCTCGACCTCGGGGAAGACCCGCCACAGCTCCGGCCGCGTGAACGCGGCATACAGGCGCTCGAGGGCATCCTGCCAGGACGCGTCGTGGCCGAGCCGCTCCAGCACTTCGCGCACGAATCCGGCCCACCAGGCGCGCTCTCCCCCCGCCGCCGCCTGATATCGGTCGAGGCCGTCACGGGCATCCTGCTGAGCCTCGGCCCAAACCTCGGCAAACACCGGGCCCACCTCTTCGGCGGTCACCTCCGCTCCGAGGCGGCTGAGTACCCGCGCGTAGAGGACTGGCGGCGCCGGATCGGCCGCGAGCAGGGTGTTCCCGGCGTCGAATGAGACGGCGGCGAATCCGTTCGAGCGCATCGGCCCATTGTAGTCGAAGCGCCCTGAGCCGGCCGCGGCGGACGGGACTCGGTCTCGCCTGGCGACGTGGAATCTGCCATACTGACCGCTATGAGACGAGCTGTCTTGGTTGTCGTTTCTGTTGCGCTGACGGTGGGTGGCGCCGGCATGGCGGCGGCCCAGTCGACCCTTGCGTTGCGGCGCGACGCCGTCGTGCGCGTGGTCGAGAAGGTGCGTCCATCCGTCGTCAACATCAAGGCTGTGGGCCTGGTACAGGTACCCCGCCGCTCACTTTTTGACCAGCTGTTCTCCGGCACGTGGGGGATGGACCAGCCGGTCCAGCGGGAGCAGTCCCTGGGATCGGGAGTCATCATCTCGCCCAAGGGGTATGTCGTCACCAACGAGCACGTCGTGGAGGGCGCCTCGCAGATCAGCGTCAGCCTGGTCGACGGTCGTGAGCTCGGGGCCAGCGTGGTCGGCTCCGATCTCGAGAACGACCTCGCCCTCCTGCGGCTCGAGGTCGGCGCCGAGCACGGTCCCCTGCCGCACCTCCAGTTGGCTCCGCGAACCGACCTCATGGTGGGTGAGAAGGCGATTGCCATCGGCAACCCGTTCGGCCTCCAATCGACGGTCACCGCAGGCGTCATCTCCGCACTGAATCGGACCGTGACCTCGCCCCGGTCGGGGCGGACCTACACCGACTTCATCCAGACCGACGCCTCGATCAACCCGGGCAACTCGGGCGGAGCGCTGGTCGATATCGCCGGTGACCTGGTTGGCATCAACAGCGCCATCATTGAGTCCGCACAGGGTATTGGCTTCGCTATCCCCGCCTCGCGGGCCCGCCGTGTGGTGGATGACCTGCTTCGGTTCGGCCACGTGCGGCCGCTGTGGATGGGCGTCGTCTTCCGCTCCGTGTCCGCGCACGGCAAGAAAGTGCTGCCCGGGGGTGTGCAGCGCGGGATCCTGGTGAGAAAGGTACTGACCGACTCGCCCGCGGGGCGGGCCGGCTTGCATCCGGGGGACCTCGTGGTCGGGGTCGACGACAAACCGGTGCGCTCGGTGGCGCAGCTGCGCACGAAGGTGGCCTCAATGAGTGCCGGCGGCAGCCTGCGGCTGAGCGTGATCGGGGCTCAGGGCCAGACATCGGTGACTCTGACGCCGGCGCGCCCGCCGGCCGACATCGGCCGAAGAGTGCTCGACCGCTATCTCGGTGTGGCGGTGGGTGACAGTCGTGCAGGCGTGGTGGTGCGCCAGGTCCGGTCGGGCAGCCCGGCCGACCAGACCGGATTGCAGCCCGGTGACCTGGTGCTGGCCGTGCACGGCCAGCAGGTGAACACCGTCTCCGATGTCAACCGGGTGGTGGCCAGCGACCCGGATGCATCGTCGATCCTGATGGTTGTCGGCCGCGGCGGGTATGCCTACAACCTGACCTTCCCGCTCGATGAGTAGGCGAGCGCTGCTGGTCTGCCTGGCGGTGCCGCTGCTGGCGGCGGCGGCCGCGAGGCCTGTGGCCGGAAGCGACCTCGACCGGCGGGTCGAGCAGCACGTCACCGCCGCGATCGAGGGAGGCCTGCGGCCCGATGACCTCCACCATCTGGTGCTGATGTACGCATTGCGTGAGGGGCTCTCGGACTGGAGCATCCTCGACCGCGACCTCGACCGGCTGGCCGCTGCGCGCCCGGCAGACCCCCTGATGGTCGATGCCGTGCGCTCGCTGCGTGCCCGTGCGGCCGCAGCGGAGGGCCATCCGGAAGCCGCCCGCGAGCTGTTCCGGACGATGGGGGGGCTCGAGCAGTGGTGGGCGTCGGGGCCGCAACCCCTGCAGGAGCTCGCCGACTTCTCCGCCGTTCAGCCACCGCCAGCCGATGGCGCGTGGCGGCATGCGGAGGGAGTCGACCCTCTCGGCTGGGTGCGGATCGCGGGCCTCGCGTGGCCCACCGAGCGGCAGCTGATCTACCTTGCGACCACGGTCACCAGTACTCGTGAGCAGCCGGTCGCTGTCCGTCTCGGCGCGGCGCAGGCTGCGCGGGTTTGGCTTAACGGGCGCCAATGCCTGACCACGCCCCAGCCACTCGCCCGCGGTGAGGACCAGGCGGTTGCCGGCGGCTGGCTCGAAAAGGGCTCGAACCTGCTGGTGGTGGCGGTCGCAACGGAGCGCGACGAGTGGTGGCTGCGTGTCCGCCTGACGGCCCCCGAGGGCTCGCCGCTGAAGGGCGTCCACGAGAGCGACGACAGGCCCGTCCCGGTGGCCGCGGCCGACCAGGAGCCTCCGCACGTTCGCGACCTGCTGGGTGAGATTGAAGACAGCCGCCGTCGAGGGGATCCGGGGGCGGCAATGGCCAGGGCCGCCTTCTACGTTGTCAACCATCCGGAGGCGGCCGGCTCCGGTGCGGCGGCGGCGGCCTGCCGAGACGCCCGTGCGGAGGATCCTGGAGAGGCTCGGCTCCTGGAGTCGATGGTGACCACCGAGGCGGGCGCGGTCCGCAACGTGCTCGAGGGCGCCCTCAAGAGCGACCCCGGCTTGACGCCGGCGAGGGTACTGCTTGCCCGGTGGTACCACGGACGCGACCTCGATCAGCAGGCCCACGATCTGCTCGCCACTCACGCGGATGATCCCGAGGTGGCTGCCACCGACCTCGACATCGCCGCCGACCAGTGGGGATCGGCGATCTACCCGGACCTGGAGCGACTGGCCGGCGCCTGGCCTCGTTGCGTCGAGGTCCAACAGCTGTGGCTCGGCCGGGCGTTACAGGCCCGTCTCGACAGCGCTGCGTCCACGGCCCTCGACCGGCTCGAAAAGCTGGTTCCGGGCGCGGACGCCACCCGCAGGTTCGCCGAGCAACTGGCCACCCAGAGGGGAGACGGTAGCTGGCTGCGCAAGGCAGCGGAGGACGCTCTCGCCAGTGATCCCAACCAACCCGAGCTGCGCATCAGGTTGTCCAGGCTGCTGACCGCCGCCAGCGACCCCGAGCAGGCGCAAAAGGTGCTGGCCAGAGGTCTGGAGCGGTGTCCAACTCAGGTCGATCTCCTGCTCGAGGAGGCCTTGGTCGAGCATGAACGCGGGCGTGACAAACGGGCGGCGGAGCTCGCCCATCGCTTGCTGAAGCTGCGTCCCCAGAGCCGTCCCGCCAGCCGGCTCCTGAAGCTGCTGGGCCAGGAGACCGAAAGCGAGTCGTGGCGCCGCTCGGCGGCCGACCTGCTGCAGATGGCCGCCCACGTACCGGCTCCAGAAGGAACGCTGACTCTTCTCGACCACCACGAGGTGCGGTTCCTGCCCGGCAACCTTACCGAAGAACGTGTGCAGCGCGTGGTCCTGGTCGGGAACCCAAAGCAGGCGGACAGCGTGCAGCAGGACACCATCCCTTACGTGCCCGAGCGACAACGGCTGCGGGTGCTGGCGGCGCGGGTGCTGCGATCGGGCGGCGCCGAGATGAGCGCTCAGCAGGACGACACTCCCCGCCTCGCCGATCCCGCGGTCAACATGTTCTACGACACTCGGCTGCGGGTCGTCAGCTTTCCGGAGCCGGAACGCGGAGATCTCCTCGAGCTGACCTACATCCTCAGCGAGACCGCACAAGCCAACGAGTCCGGACCCTACGACGGCGGGCTGCTGCCGATTCGCAATGACTCGCCGGTGCACACCGCGGAGATCGAGCTCACGGCACCGGCGGCGCAGATGCCTGCGTGGGAGCTGGCCAACCTCGACGGCCAGCCAAGGCGGACCGTCGATGCCGACGGCACGGTCCACTTGCGCTGGCAGTGGCACGACCTCCCTGCCGCGCCCGCGGATGCCCCACCTGCGCCGGGGCTGCTGACCACACCCCACCTCGCTTACTCCAACCATCCGCAATGGGGAGAGCTCGCCGACTGGTACCGCCGGGATGTGGCGCCGAGGGTGGTGACCTCGCGCCCGGTGGCGGACACGGCCCACAGACTGGTTGACGGGCTCAAGGATCACCGCGCGCGAGTGGCAGCCATCTACCACTTCGTCACCGACGAAATCCGGTACGTCGCTCTGGAGTTCGGCGAGCACCGTTTCCGACCGTTCTCAGCCGACTGGGTCCTGGCCCACAAGATGGGAGACTGCAAGGACAAGGCTGCGCTCATGGTGGCCCTGTTCCGAGCGGTCGGAATCGAGGCACGTATGGTCCTGGTCAGAACCGCGAATCAGGGGCCGCCCGTCGTTCACCTTGCCCTGATGGAGGACTTCAACCACGCAATCGCGTACCTGCCGGAGGACAAGCTGTGGTTGGACGGGACCGCAACCGGCCACGACCCATTCCTACCGCCTGGGCCCGACCAGGGTGCCTGGGTGCTGGTCATCAACGGCCTCGACAGCAGCCCAACGACGACCCCAGAGGTTGGTTCCGGAGTGTTCAAGGACACCATCGCGCTCCAGCGCGACGCCAACGGAGCGGTGCGGGTGCACCTTACAGCGACCGCGACCGGCGATGCGGCGGGTGCAATGCGCGCTCGCTTCGGCGGGACCCACGATCCGCTCCGCTTTGCCCAGTGGCTGCGCCGCCTGTACCCGGGCGCAGAGCTGGTCGGCGAGCCCGTCACACAGATCGAGCCGGGCCAGGACCCGGTCAAGCTCGAGCTGGATGGCAGCTTGCCACGCAGCGCGCTCAGCGGCGCCGGCGGGGTCCGGGTACGGCCGGGTGATTTCGAGCTGGCGTCGCAGCTGACTCCGACCGAGACTCGGCGCTCGCCACTGCTGGTGGCGATGCGGCCGGACCTGCGGTGGACCCTCGAGGTCGACCTCGGACGGCAGCCGCGTGATCTCCCGGAACCGGTCCATGCAGACGGGCCCTACGGGAAGCTCGACGTGGTGGTTGACGCCGAGCCCTCGGGGTACCGCGTGCGGGGCTTCTTCCACCTCCAGCCAGGGCTGGTGCCGGCCGCGCGAGCGCCGGAGCTGCGGCGTTTCTTGGTTCTGGCGCAGCGCACCCTCGAGCGCAAGCTGGAGGCGCCATGATGACCCGCCGGCTTCGTTGGGCAACGGTCTTCCTGGCGGTCCTGGCACTGTCTGCGACGACCGCGTACGCAGGCTGGATGGAGCTCGCGCGGAGCGATGCAAAGCTGGACCTCGGCGCGGCGCGGGCGGAGGCGCTGCAGACGATCCGTACGGACCCGAGCTCGGCCGATGCGGTCGCGGCCGCAGGGTGGTGGCTCGAGAACATCGATGCGGTGCCGGAGCCGGAAGCGATCCTGGGCGAGGTCGGCCTCAAGGAGGATCCCGAGCTGGCTTTTCTCCTGGCCCGCATTGAGTCCGCCCTCGACCAACGACCGCCGCGCGGGGTGCTGGCGAAGGTCGAGCTGGCGGGACCGTTCGGGGTTTTCGATGCTCTCGATCTCGAGCGCGACGTGGTGCCGGCAGATGCCGGGCTGCCTCCCGTGGGTACCCCGTGGCGGGGCGCAACCATGCCGTTCCGGCTCGTTCTTCGGCCGGACTACGGTACTGTGAGCCCGCCCGACGAGCTCACAACGAGTGGAGTCTATCTCGCTGCGTGGACGCTGACGGTTCCGTCAGCCATCAACGGGTGGTTGGTGGTCGAGGCCCAGGGTGGCTACAACCTCGAGCTGGACGGCAAGACGGTGGCGCGGGAGCGGCACTGCGGCCGCGCCAATGCCGGCATCCACTGGTACCGCCTGCGGATGGACCCTGGGAGCCACCGGATTCGGGTCAGCTTTGCCTCGGTAGACACACCCCAGGTGCGCGTGTCGATCTTGTCGCGCAACGGTGAGGCGCCTCGCGTGGGAATCGACGAGGCGGGGGCAGGTCGTCCCTGGGCGGTCGCGAATGCGGTCGCCGAGACACCTCCCGCCGAGGCGGGCGTTCTCGCCGGCGCCGGTGACAACCCGTCCGTCTCCACCGCCTTGCTTGCCGCCCAGCTCGCGCGCCTACGGCACGATCCGGTCGAGGAGCATCGATGGCTCGAGGCAGCGGCCTCCGGAGGCCCTTCCGAGGCACTGGTTGACCTGGCTCTTGCCAAGTACTTCATCAGCGAGCCAACCGGCGAGGCGGCGGAGGTCGACTACCGCCATGCTCGCGAGCATCTGGACCGCTGCAGCAACCTGGGTGCGGCGCTTCTGGTGGGGCGGGTGCTGGCCCAGCGCCAGCAGCGGCAGCAGGACGCTGAAAAGGCCCTTGATCAACTCGTCGACCACTACCCGGACGATCCGCGCGTGCTGCAGATGTCGGTGCGCGATGCCATCGCACGTGGCTGGGCCAGGGAGGCCGAGAGTGGGCTCGCGCGCCTGCGGGCAGAGCTGCCCGGCTCCCCATGGGTGACCCGTTTGCGGCTGGCGGTTCTGAGGGTGCTGGAGCGTTGGGGGGAAAGGAAGCGCCTCCTCGAGGCCCTGGCCGAGAGCGAGCCCCTGGCCCCAGACACGGTGAACCTGGTCGCTTCGGCGTCGCTCAAGCAGTTGGCGATCAAGGTCGTGGAAGAGCGGCGTCACGAGATCGACGACCCGGGACAGGACCTGTCTCTGCTCCGGCTGTTGTACGAAACCGGGAAGCTGGAAAGGGCGCGCCAGGAGCTGGCGAAGGCTCGTCAGCGGTGGGGGGAGCTGCGAGGGTTCGATGAGCTGGAGATCGCCCTGGCGGCCGAGAACGGGCACCAGGCGCTGGCAGGTGCCGTCAACCAGGCACTGGCCCACACCCCGTCGGACCTGGGTCTGCGCACCCTTGCCTGGCGGCTCGGTACCGACCCGTTCTTCGCATCGTTCCGGGTCGATGCCGCTGCCCTGGCCGCGGCGCAGGGGAGTGGACCGAAGGACGTCGACTCGGAGCTGATCCTCGACCAGGCGGTAGAGCGCGTCTACCCGGACGGATCGAGTATCTACTACTACCATGGCCTTTCCCGTGCTCTGACTTCGGCCGGTGTACGCCAGGCGGCGGCCCTCCAGCTACTCCCGCGCTCGGTCCTGCTGCAGGTCCGCATCTTCAAGGCCGATGGCACGATCGTCGTGCCACCCGACCTCGACGCCAGCCAGGCCGGCCAGGTCCTGGACGACGTCAAGCCGGGCGACATGGTCGAGAGCGAGTACATCGCAGCGGTGGCGCCGACCGGCGCCTCGCGACGCGGGCATCTCTCACCTTATGTGTACCGTTTCGCGGATGCGGGCCGTCCGTTTGATCGCTCGGAGTACGTGCTCCTGGTGCCGCACGATGTTCCTCTCAAGGTGGACGGCAACATCACCGGCCTCGAGCACCAGGATCACGACTGGAACGGCCTGCGGCTCGTCAGCTGGAGCGCGAAGAACGTACCGCCGGTGCAGGAGGAGCCGCTCGCACCGCCTACCCAGGAGCTGGTGCCGTGGGTCAGCTACGGTTTCGGTGTGACCTGGCAGGACGTGGGTGACGCCCTGCGGAACCGGTTGTTGCCGAGCCTCCAGGGCAGTTCCGAGCTGTGGGCTTGGGGGCAGCAGCACGCCACGGGCGCGAGCCCGGCCGAAGAGGTTCGGACCCTGGTGGCGGCGATCGATGATGAGGTGAAGCAGGGTGACGGGCCGCTCGACTTGGGGTCGACCGCCGGCGAGAGCTTCTCGCTGCGCAAGGGTAACCGGCTCGCGATTCTGGCCTCCCTGCTGCGGCACCTCGGCTGGCGTGTCGATCTCGTGCTGGCCCGGCCGCGCGTGTTCGCGGGGACTCATCTCACGGTGCCGACCTTCGACACCTTCACCGTGCCGCTGCTCCGGGTCGCTCACTCGGGCGCCACGGTGTGGATCGATCCCGGGGAGCAGCGCCGCGGCGTGGACCACATCCGACCCGTTTTGCAGGGCAGCGATGCACTCGTGGCGCCGCTTACCGTGCTCGCCGAGCCGGTGTCGCGTCTCCCCAGGTTGCCGGAGTTTCCGAACCCGGACCTCGAGCAGCGGGTCCGTGTCGAGGTTCGGGTTAACGCCTCCGGCGCCGCCGATCTCGACTACCGGCTGCTGGTTCACGGTGCCCAGGGAGAGCGGCTCCTCGACGTCTCTCAGACGGTTTCGGAGGACCGGCTACAGGTCATGTACGAGCAGCTCGCTGCCGGTCTGTTCTCGGGCGCAGAGGGGGTGACCGGAGCGGTGAAACGGACCGGCGACGGCGTCATGCTCAGCCTCGACCTGCGTCTGCCCGACGCCTGCACGCCAGAGGCTGGCGACCTGGTGTGTCGCAACCTCGTGCTGCTGCGTCCGATATCGCCAGCCCTGGCCTCGCTGCCAAAGCGCACCATGCCTCTGGTCCTTCAGGTGCCGCTCGAGCAGCGCTTCGACCTGACCCTCCACTTGCCGGCGGGGCGACAGGTCGAGGGTGGTCCGCGCCGCCTCGACACTCGGTGGGGCAGTGTCTCGGAGGAGATCTCTCGAGCCGATGGGATCTACCACTCGGTGCTGCACCTCAGCATCCCCTCACAGACGGTTCCACCCGTTTCCTACCCCGAGTTCGCGCGCTTCTGCCACGCTGTAGACGAGCTACTGGCTCGGCCTGCGCGGCTGGCCGCAACCACTCCGTGAGCGACGGTATACTGTGCCGATGACGGAGACGGTGGAGGGAACCATCATCGCCACCCATGGCCCGCTCGTGCGGGTGCAGGTCGGCAGTCAGACCATGGTCGTGGCGGCCCGCCGCAAGCTGCGGTGGGAAGGTGGTGTCCCCGAGGCTCCGCGTCTGGTCGTCGGAGATTGCGTCGAGGTCGAGCTCCGAAGTGAGGACGGCGTCGTGGTTGGGGTCCAGCCGCGGCGAACGGCGTTGCTGCGGCGGGCAGCACACGGGCGGCGCGCACAGGTCCTGGCGGCCAACGTCGACCAGGCGCTGATCGTGCTCGCCGCCCGCTCTCCGGAGCCGAACCGTCGCCTTCTCGACCGCTTCCTGGTGGCGTGCTCCCATGCCGAGATCGAGGCCGTGATCACGATCAACAAGGCGGACCAGGGGCTCGACCTTGTCGAGCCGTGGCTCGACGTCTATTGCGGCCTGGGCTATCCGGTGCTGCGGGTCGCGGCACGTACGGGCCGCGGCCTCGGGCAGGTCAAGAGGCGGCTGGTGGACCGGACGACCCTCTTCTGCGGACCTTCGGGCGTCGGCAAGTCCTCCCTCCTCAACGCGGTCTATCCGGGGTTCCGGCTGCGGGTGGGATCGATCTCGGAAGCGACAGGCAAGGGTCGGCACACTACCAGCACGGCGGAGCTGATGCCCCTGCCATACGGGGGCTTCGTGGTCGACACACCGGGCCTCAAGGAGTTCGGGCTGTGGAACCTGAGCCACTCGGAGCTGGTTGCCGCCTTCCCGGAGCTGGCGAGAGAGGTGGGCGGCTGTCACTATCCAGACTGCACCCACGTTCACGAGCCGGAGTGCTCGGTGCGGGAAGCGGTTGAACGGGGAGCGATCGACGCCGAGCGCTACGGCAGCTACCTCAGCCTCCTCGAAGAAGTCTAGCCCGGATCACTCACTCGCGATCTACTGCGACCTGAGATACCTGCCGGGTGTGGCGATTGCCGGCGCGTTGCTGATCGTGGTGGATCGCGAGAGGATGGTCCCGGCAACGGCAGATCCGCGGCCTGAGGCCGCACCCCTCGGGGGCGGTTAGTCGGGCCTCGAGGAGGACCTCGGCCCGGTCTTCCCGTCCCGAGGGGCCGCTCCGCTCGGATCTGCCGTCCGTGTGGTCTGAGACTTGAGTGAGCCCCCCTCTTTCTTGATAGGGGAGGGATCGCGCAGGAGCGCCCTCTCGCACCACGCCCCTGCGCTCGCTTCGTCGGCACGACCACGAGGTCAGTGCACTCCTCGCTCGTTGGCGGCGAGGCGCGAAGAGAACGCCCTGCGCGATCCTGCTGGCACAGGCGTGGGGTGATCGCATGTCCCGTGCGGGCGTTGCCCACAGCCCGCTGCGCGGGCCGGCGGGTAGGGAACGGACCGGTGCGTCGGCTCGCGGCTGCACCCGCCGAGGACGCCGGGGAGCCCGTGCTCGGCGGCTTACCCTCCGAGGCCTTCGGGCCAAGCCTCCTGCGCCCGGTCCCCCCGCCGCCCACGGCGGGATGGCCACTCGCCTCCTTCCGTTCCGTCCCCGCCCCACCGCGGGACGATCCCCGGAAACGAACCCCGCCCACCCGGACGAGAGAGCTGGTGCGGGGCGTTGCGACTAACCGGGTTTCGTCGTTCAGAGTCTTGAGGTTCGGGCGGAGAGTCCGCTCGCAGCGAAATCCGTGAGACGGGCGTCAGATGTGCGTTTTCTCGCGCCGGAGCACGCCGCAGTCGTACCTGCAGGTACGTCGGAGGCGGGCGACAAGCGAAAAACGGAGAGCTGATCCCGTATCGCGGATTGCAGCCGAACGGGCCTCTCCGGCCGGACCTCTACCTAGCCCTGTTGGCGGTAGATCTCCGGAAACAGGGCGTAGAAGGCCATGGCGGGCTGCAGCTGCACAAGCGGAATCTGATCGGTGACGGTATGGGAGTGGATCTCGTCGGCCGGCCCAAAGCCAACGGTCGGGATGCCGAACATGCCGGCGGTGACGCAGCCGTTCGATGAGAAATTGGAGCGGTGGATGCGAGGCTCGCGCCCGAGAACGTGGGCCGCAGTAGACAGCGCTGCGGCGACCGCCGGCGTCCCCTCGGGCGTAACCCAGGCAGGGAAGAACTTCTCGGTCGGGTAGGTCAGACCGCGCCAGGTCGGCTGCTCGTAGTGCAGCAGCTTCGGTTCCGCGCCGGCCGCCTGGACCTCGGGCAGCTCCGCCATTTGCGTCAGGGCCTGTTCCTTGGTCTCGCCGATCGTGACCCGGCGGTCGATGTAGATCGTGCACTCGTCCGGCACCGCTGTCAGGGACGGCGATCGCGAGGTGATGCCGGTGACAGCGACCGAGCCGCGGCCGAGGAGCGGGTGCTCCGTCTCGAGCTCGCCGTGAAGGCGCGCGATGCCGAGCGCGATCGGCGCCATCGAGTAGATGGCGTTGGAACCTCGGTCGGGCTGCGAGCCGTGAACGGCGACCCCGAGAGCGGTGAGCTCGACCTCCATACGGCCTCGCTGGCCGCGGCACACGCCGAGGTGGGAGGGCATCCCGATGACCACGACCTCCGGGTGGATTCCCTCATCGTGGATCAGGTACTGCCAGGCGAGCCCGACGCAGTCCTCGCCGTTGACGGTGGCGGTCACCCAGATCGTGAAGTCGTCGGGCACGCCGGTGCGGGTCAAGATGGCGATGCCGTGTACGATCGCCGCCAGACCGCCCTTCTGATCGGAAGCGCCGCGGCCGAACAGAACGCCGCCGGAAAGGACGCCCCGAAAAGGGTCGAACTTCCACTTCGAAGGGGCGGAGATTCCAACCGTGTCGATGTGGGCGTCGAATGCCAGCGTGCGGGGTCCGGAGCCGAGGCGGCCGAGCACGTTGCCCATGGCGTCGATGTGGACATCCTCGTAACCGAGCCGCTCCATCTCTCGTTGAACGCGCTCGCAGGCTAGGCGCTCGCCGCGCGACGGTGAGGGGATGGTGACCAGGTCTCGCAGGAACTCGATGCATGCGGGAGCTGCTTCGCTGCTCAGGCGGAGAAGATCGGGCTCGAGCTCTGGGGAGACAAGTGGTTTCTGCTCCATGGTCCAACTCCTACTGTGAGAATTTTTTCACGAGTACGGGAAAAACACAAACGTGGAAAGGGAATCGCGAACTGCCGAGCGTTCATGAACGATCGGTGCCAGATAGGCGAGGCGTGAAGAGCACGGCGGCGGCTGGCGTATCGCCGGTCGTCGTAGATCGCGTACGGATGACCCGGGCTAGAAGAAGAGCGTGCGGCCGAGCTCGGACAAGAAGACGCGCAACATGTAGATGATGAGAACGGCGAACAGGGGCGAGAGGTCGAGCGCCATTGGGCGGCGGAAGAGCTTCCACTGGAGACGCTGGAAAGGGCGCAGCAGGGGGTCGGTCAGGATGCGGAGGGTGCGGACAATGGGGTTGTAGGGGTTGGGCTCCACCCACGAGATGAGGGCACGGATGATGATGACCCACATCGTCAGCATGAGCAGGACATCGAGCACCGAGAACAGTGGCATCAAGACGACGCGCAGAGCGGCCATCAGGTCCTCCTGGGTCCGAAGATCGCGGTTCCGACCCTGATCAGCGTGGCCCCCTCCTCGACGGCGACCTCGAAGTCGTGACTCATGCCCATCGAGAGGTGCGGCAGCTCAATGCCGAGCTCGTCCTGGGTGCGCTCCCGGACCGCTGCCAGGTGCCGGAAGAAGGGACGCGAGTCCTCTGCTTCCCCTACCAAGGGTGGGATCGCCATCAGGCCCTCAAGCTCGAGGTTGTAGGAACTGACGATCTCGCGTGCCAGCTCGGTGACTGCGGCAGGGGAAATACCTGCCTTCTGCGGCTCATCGCCGACGTTGACCTCGATCAGCACGGTGAGGCGGCGCCCCGGCCAGTGCTGCTCGAGAAGCAGTTGCAGCCGCTCGACCAGAGGGACTCGGTCGATAGTGTGAATGACGTCGAATAGCTCGAGAGCGGTTCGCGCCTTGTTGCGTTGGAGGGGACCGATGAGATGCCAGCGCGGGCCGTGAAGAAGGGGGCGCTTGGCGGCGGCCTCCTGGACACGGTTCTCACCGAGGTCGGTCGCGCCGGCCGCGATGGCCTCCGCCAGCGCTGGGACCGGCTGCGTCTTGCCGACAACGACCAGCGTGACGTCACGGGAGCTCCGGCCGCCGCGGTCGGCGGCGGCTTTCATCCGTCGTCGGACGTCGTCCAGTCTGTCGGCGATCGTCAACGGCATGCCGGGCAGGCCTCCTCGCTCCCTGCGGGCCTTTGGCGGAGAGCGCGGCTCAGTCCTCCTCTCCCGCAAGCTCGGGGAGGTACAGGATGCGGTGGCAGTGCTCACAGGTGATGATCTCCTGCGCCCGCCGTACCCTCTGCTGGAGGTGGGGCCGAAGCTCAAAGTGACAGAGCGAGCAGGACCCCTCGACCACTGGGGCCATCGCCTTCCCCTGCTTGTTCTTGAGCAGGCGGAGAAACCGGGAACGGTTCGCCGGCTGGAGCTTCTCCTCTGTCTGCCTGGTCTCGGTCGCGAGGCGGTGGATAGCCTCCGTCAGCTCCTGCTTGCGGGCATCCCATCGTTGGGCCACCTCCCGGTGCGAGGCCTCCTCGTCCGGGCGTGCGTCGCGACGCGAGGCGATGTCTGCGGTCAGGGCATCGATCTCGTCTTTCAGCTCTCCGTGCCGGGCGCCGGCTTCGTTGAGGGCCCGGGTGGCGAAGTCAATCTCGTTGATGACGGCCGTGAACTCCCGCTCGTTGGTGACCAGAGCCTTCTGCTTCTGGAAGTGCTCGAGCTCGAGGCGGGACTCCTCCTCGCGCTTGGTGACCTGGGCGAGCTCCGCGTTCTTGGTCTCGACCATCTGCTCCATCTCGTCGAGCTCCTCCTGGCGGCGGAGGTTCTCCTCCTGCAGCTCTCGCACATCGTCGGGCGGCGTGCGCTGCTCGCGGATGGCATCGGCGATGCGGTCGTAAGTTTCCTGCAGACGAATCATCAGCTTCAGGTCTTTGCGTGCGCTTTCCACCTGCTCTCCTCGTCACGGTTCAGAGGGCATGGAACGTCAGCGTTCCGAGCCATGGGCCCACCAGGATTCGAACCTGGGACCGACCGGTTATGAGCCGGCGGCTCTGACCGCTGAGCTATGGGCCCCCGTCATGGTAACGCGTTGGGGCACGGGCAGCAACTGGACCCGCCGCTGCTGCAGGGGTTGCATCCACAACGAAAAACGGTACAATACGGCTTCCCGCGTGCGCGGGAGAACATCCACTCCTTGCTCCGGGCTCGATCCCGGAGCCGAAGGCCAAGAGGAGAGCAAGCATGCCTTTGTATGAGCTGGGGGTCATCCTCGACCCCGAAGCGTCCCCCGAGCAGGAGTCTGGAGCGCTGGAGCGCGTGGAGAAGATCATCGCCGATGCCGGCGGTGAAGTCGTCAACAAGGACGCGCGCGGACGACGGAAGCTGGCGTACCCCATTCGCAAGAGGACGATGGGGGTGTACCACTTTTGGCGTTTCAACGCGGACGGAACCGTCCAAGAGCCACTCGGGTTCGAGCTTCGAACCAACGACGTCGTCCTGCGGTCCCTGGTACTCAACCTCGACCGCGAAATGAGGACGCAGCGCAAGCTGGATCGGGTTCAACAGGCCAAGGCCGCGAAGAAGGCCGCCCGCAGGGCGACCGTGGCCGACGCCGAGGAAGAGAGCTGACGACAATGGTGATGGCACGAAAGAAGCGGTACCGCCGCCGCGCCAAGGTGTGCCGGTTCACGGTCGAGAAGATCGGCTACATCGACTACAAGGATCTGGATCTGCTGCGGGACTTCGTGCCCGTCAACGGCAAGATCCTGCCACGTCGAGTGACCGGCACCAGCCCGGCCTACCAGCACAAGCTCGCGCGGGCGATCAAACGTGCCCGCTACATGGCACTGTTGCCCTACGCGGGCGACTGACGACTCTGGGTTCTTCGACCGGATGGCCGGAAGATGCGGGGTATTCCGGACCTCGCGATCGGCCTCAGCCGACGTGGGTCGTCCATGAGCTGCGGGCGATGAGTTTCGGGCTGTTTCGGGGATTCGGGGCCCCATCGCGATGAGCGCCGACGGTCGGCCGGACCTGCTTCAGGGAGGGGTGCTCGGCGGCGCCGGGTTCGGACCGCTCGGCAGTGGTCTGGTCTCGCTGCTTCTGTACAGCAGCCTCTTCGTGCTGCCGTTCCTCGGTATCGTGGTAGCGCCGTTCGGGATCATCCCGGTCCTCCATCTCGCGGCACGGCGGGGCAGCGGCATCACGGCCTGGGGCTGGGTCGCCGTGCTCCTGGCCGGTGCCGCGGTGGCGGGCGGCGGCCTCACGGCTGTCGCCTTCCTGTGCGGATACCTGCTCCTGGTCGCGGTGCCGAGCTTGTCGGTCGACCTGCGCGTCCGTTTCCGCTGGCAGGAGGGCCGCTGGGTGGCGGGGACGATCCTGACCGCGACGCTTCTCTGCCTGGCGGTGATGGCGGCCCTGTCGTGGCCGGCGGCGCCGGTGACGGCTGCCGGCGAGTGGCTGCGCACCGTGGGCCAGCAGGCGATCGAACTCTACCGGAAGGCGGGGGTGGCGAGCGGCAACCTCGAGCTCGCCTTTGACAGGGGCGAGCGGATCCTGGCCTGGGTGCTCCCCTCACTGCCGGTGGCGTACCTGGTCACGGTGCTCTTCTGGTTGCGCCCGCGGCTGCCAGTGATCGGATTCGACCTCGACGCGGTGCCGTTCGAGGCCTACCGATGTGACGAGTGGCTGCCGGTGGTGTTTGCGGCGGGTGGGCTCGGGGTTCTTCTCCTCGGCGGGACCCCGCGCTGGGTGGCAATCAACATCCTCGGCGCTGCCCTCATCTTGTATTTCGTGCAAGGCTTGGCTATTATCCGAGCCCATCTCGTCCGTTTCGTGGGACGTGGATGGTTGGTGCGTTGGGGGGTGGCGCTGATCTGCTTGCAGGTACCGCCGCTACCCGTTCTCGTCGTCGCGCTGGGGATCGTGGACAGCTTCCACTCTCTGCGACCCCGTCCGCCGGAGGATGAAAAGAGGCCAGAATGAAAGTGATCCTGAACGATTACGTGGAACACCTCGGAGAGCGGGGCCAGACGGTCACCGTCAAGCCGGGTTACGCCCGCAACTACCTGCTGCCGAAGCGACTCGCCTACCTCGACACGCCCGGCAACCGGCGGCTGTTCCAGCAGGAGCAGAAAACGTGGGAGGAGATGGACCTCAAGCGCCGGTCTGCGGCCGAGCAGCTCGCGGCCAGCCTCGAGGGCATCGAGCTCGTCTTCGAGCGCCGCGCCGGAGAGAACGACGTTCTCTTCGGATCCGTGACCACCCACGACATCGCCGGACAGCTGGCCGAGCGAGGGGTCGAGGTGGACAAGCGTCGCGTGATTCTGGCGAGCCCGTTCAAGGAGCTGGGGAGCTTCCAGGTGACGCTCCAGGTGCACCGTGACATCGCGGTCACGCTTCCCGTGCACGTCGTCCGTCCGGGCGAGGAGCCCAGAGCGGCGGCCACCGAGGAAGCAGCCACCGTGCAACCGGCTGCCGAGGAGCCGGTTGCGCAGGAGGTGGTTGAGGCAGCTCCACAGGACGCCGAGGCGTAGGCGCTTCACGGGAGCCGGTGTGAGCTCCGAGCCCCCGCACGATCGTCCAGGTCCGGCCGCCGGCCGGCGCTCGGACTGGTACAAGCTGAGGGGCGTGCGGAGACTGCTGGGGAAGGCGCTGTTCGCCATTGATCCGGTCGAGGTCAAGGCTCGCCTGGGGAATCTCGAGGAGCGCGTGGAGTCGGAGGCTCGCTTCGCTCGGGCCTTGCAGCGTGCGGTCGAGCTGGTGCGGGACGAGCGCGTTCCGGCGGTCGAGGCGCGTCTTGATGCGGCAGAGACCGTCCTGCGGGACCTGCAAGGGATCCTGGAGACCATGCGCGATCAGCGCATGCCCGGCTTCGAGGTGAGGTTGGACATGGCCGAGGGCGCGGCGTCCCAGGCCGCCTCTGCAGTCGCCGCGATCCGTGACGAGCGCCTGCCGGCGCTCACGGAACGTGCCGACGTGCTGGTCGAGCGGTTGGCGGAAGAGCTCGAGGAGGTCGCGTCGTTGACCGAGCGCATCTTACGTCGGGAACCGCTCCCGGTTCCGGAGCCGGGGCCGCCGGAGTCGGAGCTCGCCCGGGAGCTGGCCGAGGTCCAACCGCGGCTGGTCGAGGCGTTTCGCGGTACTGAGGAAGAGATTCGGCACCGCATGGAAGCCTACTTGCCGCTCCTCGAGGGCCACGCCCCGGTCCTCGACCTCGGCTGCGGGCGCGGCGAGCTGCTTCTGCTTCTCGGCGAGGCAGGCCTGTCCGCGACCGGGGTGGAGGGCGATCCGGCCCTTGCGCAGGCGGCACGCCGGCGCGGGCTCCAGATTGTCGAGGGGGACGTGCTGGCGGTGCTGCGCCAGCAGGACGACGCTGTGTGGGGCGCGGTGACCGCGAGCCACCTGTTCGAGCACCTGCCCGCACGCCTCCTACTCAACGTCCTGCACGAGGTTCATCGTGTCCTGCGGCCTGGCGGGGTGTTGGTGGCGGAGTGTCCGAATCCCCACAGCCTGCGCGTTGGAGCGAGTCTGTTTTGGCTCGATCCCACCCATTGGCGACCGCTGCCGCCCGAGACGCTGAGCACCCTTCTCAAGGCGTCCGGCTTCGCCGTCGAGGGCTGTGAGTTCATTCACCCCTTCCCCGGGGAGCAGCGGCTACACCGGCCAGCGGGGGAGGATGGCGGCGACGTGGGCCGGCGTCTGGACGAGCTGGAGAGCCGCCTGGACGAGGTGATCAACGGTGCGCGCGACTTCCGGCTGCGGGCGACCAAGCCTGCGCCGAACGACGGTTGAGGAGGAGCCACCGATGCGCGTGAGTGTTCTCGTGGTCTGCGCCTGCTTGATGCTGGGACTGGCTGCCTGCAGTCCCCGCTCCGGCTCGGAAGCGGAGTCGAACGGCCTGTATGTGGTCCCGGACATCGCGGCCCGGCGCGCCCAGTTCCAGCCCCACAGCCTGACCGCGAACCTGGAGGTGCTGTCCCCGGGCGATCGAGAGGCCCTCAAGCACCTGGTGGCAGCGGCGCGCGAGATCGACGACATCTTCAAGCTCCAGGTCTGGCAGGGAAACCCGGGGCTGGCACCGAAGGTCGCCGCGTTGACCGGGCCGAACGCGCAGGCGGCAAAGGACTACTACCGGATCATGTACGGTCCGTGGGACCGGCTCAAGGACTTCGAGCCCTTTCTCGGGCATACGCCGCACCCGCCTGGTGCCGGTTTCTACCCCGAGGACATGACCAAGCAGGAGTTCGACGGCTGGGTCAAGGAGCATCCTGGCGACCGCGACGCTCTCACCTCGCTGGTGACGGTCGTGCGGCGCGGCGATGTGGGACTTGTAGCGGTGCCCTACAGCGAGGCCTACCGGCCACAGCTCGAGCGCGCCGCGAGCGAGCTCAGGGCCGCTGCCGAGGCAACCGACAACCAGAGCCTGAAGCGCTTCCTCGAGCTCCGTGCGGATGCCTTCAATTCCGATGACTACTACGAGTCCGACCTCGCCTGGATGGACCTCGACTCGCCTCTCGAGGTCGTGATCGGGCCCTACGAGACGTACGAGGACGGCCTGTTCGGCTACAAGGCCTCGTTCGAGGCGTTTCTCTGCATCGTCGAGCCGGAGGACTCGAAGCGGCTCGCGGTCTACAAGAGCGAGCTTCCGCTGCTGGAGCGTGAGCTGCCGATTCCTGACGAGCACAAGAACCTTGACCGCGGCACCGACTCGCCGATCCGGGTGGCGGATGAGGTTTTCACGGCCGGTGACGCGCGTGCCGGCGTACAGACTCTGGCCTTCAACCTGCCCAACGACGAAAGGGTGAGGGAGGCGAAGGGCTCGAAGAAGGTGCTCCTGAAGAACATGATGAGAGCCAAGTACGACGCCATCCTCGAGCCGGTGGCGGCGCGGGTGCTGCCCCAGAAGGAGGCGTCGGAAATCGACTTCGACTCCTACTTCCACTTCATCCTTTTCCACGAGCTGGCGCACGGTCTCGGTCCGGGACGGATAACGGTTGACGGCCGCCAGACCGAGGTCAGGCTCGAGCTGAAGGACCTGTACTCGGCGTTCGAGGAGGCCAAGGCCGACGTTGTCGGCATCTACAACCTGTACGAGCTGGCGGATCGCGGCGTGGTACCGATGAAAGTCGTCGAGCACCTGCCGTGGACCTATGTCGCGGGGCTGTTCCGCGCCGCACGGTTCGGTACCTCGGAAGCCCACGGCCTTGGCGTCGTGATGCAGACCAACTACCTGCTCTCAAAAGGGGCGATCGAGGTCACGCCAGACGGCCGTTTCCAGCCCCACGTGGACCGCTTTCGCGACGCCATACGCGACCTCGCTCACGACCTGCTGATGATCGAGGCCCTTGGCTCCCACGAGAAGGCGCACGACTTCGTGGCGCGTTACGGTGCGGTGCCGCAAGCGATGCAGAAAGCGCTTGACAGGCTTTCCGATATCCCGGTGGACGTCGATCCGGTCTACCCGCTGACGGGGCTGCAGTGAGCCCGGCGATCCGCCTGCGGTCGGCTGCGGCGGCAACGTGGGCTGGCGTGAGCTCCGGTCCTGGGAGCCCCCAAACTGCAGCGAATATGTCTCATTCTGAATTTGCTCCGATCCATGGACAATGAGTGTGAAAGGGTTCACAATCGCGGCGCGCGCGGTACCGCGCCGAGGGAGGTAGCTGAGATGCCGAGGAGTGATCTGTCCATCGCCATGGTCGGCTCCGGCGGCGACGGCGTCGTCACCATGGGCGACATGATCGCGCAGGCCGGTGCCAGGGACGGCCTCAATGTCATCAAGGTCGAGGCCTACGGCCCGCAGATCCGGGGCGGCGAGTCGTCAACCACGGTGCGCGTGGCCGCGAATGACATCTACGCCCAGGCCGATCACGTGGACATCCTCGTGGTGTTCAACTGGAAGGACTTTGCACGCTTCAAAGGAGAGATCACGGTGGCGCCCGATGCCATCATCCTCTCCGAGGCCAAGGACGAGACCGAGGTCGACGGCGCCGACCTCGGTGCGGGGCCGAACGCCACCTGGATCAAGGTCCCGTTCATCGACCTCGCCAAGGAGTCGGCCGGAACCACGCTGGCCAAGAACATCGTCACCCTCGGCCTGCTGAGCGAGCTCTTCAACCTTCCCCAGAAGCCGCTCAAGCGGGCCATCGAGAAGAAGTTCTCCAAGAAGAAGGCCGAGGTCTTGGAGGCCAATATCAAGGGTTTCACCGCCGGGATCGACTTTGCAAAGACCCTCGGTGAGGACGTCGGAGATCGGCGGCTCGAATACACGCCCGGTGAGCCCCGGCTGCTGATGTCGGGAAACGAGGCGGCTGCGGTGGGCGCCATTCATGCCGGCTGCCGGTTTTTCGCAGGCTACCCGATCACTCCGTCGTCGGAGGTTCTCCACTTCCTCTCCGAGTGGTTGCCGAAGGCCGGCGGCTCGGTGGTCCAGACCGAGGACGAGCTGGCCGCCATCGGTGCGGTGATCGGCGGCTCGTTCGCGGGCGTCAAATCGATGACGGCCACCTCGGGGCCCGGCCTTGCACTGATGACCGAAATGCTGGGCCTGGCAGCGATGGCGGAGGTCCCGGCCGTGATCTTCGACGTCCAGAGGGGCGGCCCGTCGACTGGCCTGCCGACCAAGAGTGAGCAATCAGACCTGTGGCAGGCGCTGTACGGCTCCCACGGCGACGCACCACGAGTGGTGCTCGCACCGGCCGATGTCGAGGACTGTTTCCACAGCACGGTTGACGCCTTCAACATCGCCGAGGAGTACCAGATCCCGGTGATCGTGCTGTCGGACCAGAACATCGCCCAGCGGCGCGAGACGTTGTCGATGCTCACCCTCGACCACGAGGTCAAGGAGCGCCTGGCACCGACTGCCGAGCAGCTCGAAGACTACAAGCGGTACGAGATCACACCGAACGGCGTGTCGCCAATGACGTGGCCCGGAATCAAGGGCGGCCAGTACCAGACCAACGGCCTCGAGCACGACGAGTATGGCCGGCCGACGTCGATGCACCTGGTCCACGAGAAGATGAACGAGAAGCGCTACCGTAAGCTGCGCCCGATCCGCGACGACTATCATTTCATCCGCCAATACGGGCCCGATGACGCCGATCTCGGAATCCTCTGCTGGGGTTCCTCCAAGGGCCCAGTCAAGGAAGCTGTGCTCAAGGCCAACGCGCGCGGCGTCAAGGTGGCGGCCTTCGTGCCCCAGGTGTTGTACCCGTTCCCGAAGCACGAGTTCGAGGAGTTCCTCAGGCGCATCAAGGAGTTCATCGTCATCGAGCTGAGCTTCTCGGCGCAGTTCTACAAGTACCTGCGGACGTTCCTTGAGCTGCCGGAGGGACACACCCATATCTTCAAGCGGTCCGGCGGCAAGAACCTGACCGTCGCCGAGGTCGAGGAGCAGATCGCTGCGATCCTGCCGCGCGCGGCGACCAAGAGGGAGGTGCTGGTATGAGCGCACCCGAAGTGACCTACAAGCCCGGAGACTTCAAGACTGATCTCAAGCCCGTGTGGTGCCCGGGCTGCGGCGACTTTGGCGTCCTCAACGCCCTCTACCGAGCCATGGCAAGCCTCAGCCTCGAGCCGTGGAACACGGTCATCCTGTCGGGTATCGGCTGCTCGTCCCGCCTGCCAGGCTACGTGGCCACCTACGGCTTCAACTCGGTGCACGGACGCGCCCTGGCGCTGGCGACCGGCGTCAAGGTGGCCCGGCCCGATCTGACCGTGATCGCGGTCGGCGGCGACGGCGACGGGATGGCCATCGGCGGCAACCACCTGATGCACTCGTGCCGCCGTAACCTGGACGTCACCTACATTCTGATGGACAACGAGATCTACGGGTTGACCAAGGGCCAGACCGCCCCCACGACTCCGACGGGAGACAAGACCAAGTCCTCCTACTGGGGCAACCCGGAGCCCGCAGTCGATCCCGTGGAGCTCGCCATCTCGACCGGCGCGACCTTCGTCGCCCGTGGCTTCTCCGGCGACCTGAAGAACCTGACCGCCATGATTCAGCGGGGCATCGAGCACCGCGGCTTCTCATTCATCAACGTGATGTCGCCGTGCGTCACCTGGCGCGGGGACTCCCAGTACCAGCTGCTCAAGGCTAAGCTGCAGGAGCTGCCGGAGGACTACGATCCCACCAACCGAGCGTCGGCTGTCAAGTACACCAGGGAGACCGATGTCCTGACGACCGGCGTCCTCTACGAAGCGGGGGGGCCGACGATCGGCGATCGCGTCGAGCACATCCGGATGATGGCCCAGGAGGGCGGCAAGGTGCCGACCACTCGCGAGATCCTCGAGAGGTTCATGCCCTCGATGTGATCGGCAGAGAACTCGTATTTTCAACGGCGGGCGCTGGCGCCCGCCGTTGCCATCTAGCCAACCTCGCTCCAAGGAGGATCTCCAGCCGGCCGTCGAGGTGATCCTTCGGAAAGTCCATTGCGGGCGTGGCCAGGATCACCTTCGAATTTGCGTCTCAGTTCATTTGTTATCATGAGGAGGTTGCTGGAGGTGTGTGATGACGAGTGAAAAGCAGGCCGGCAGCGGCCTCGGTATCATCGGCTACGACAGCTACGAGTTCATCGTCGAGGACCTGGAGAGGAGCCGCCGGTTCTACACCACGATGATGGACGTGCCGGAGACGGGTCGCCTGAGCGAGCGGGTGGCGGCTGAGCGCGGGGAGCACGGGATCCTGTTCTCGGTCGGCAAGGCCTCGGTCGCCTGCATCACACCGCGCGAGCGGGGCTCGCGCGCTGAGCGCTGGCTGCACCGGCATCCCGACGGAGTGGCCGTGGTGGGTATGCGGGTCCGCAATCTCGAGCACGCACACCGGGTGCTGGTCGAGCGCGGAGGCACGGTCTGCACAATGCCCACGGCCACGACTGACCATCGCGGCAACCCGTACCGCTACTTCGAGATCGCGACGCCGCTCGGCGATGTGCGTTTCCGTTTCATCGAGCGTTCCTCGGGCGCGTTGCCGCCCGGCTTTGAGCCCATCGAGGGCGCCGAGGAGCACAACCGCAACGACTTCCAGGTGATCGACCATGTGACCTCGAACTTCGTCACCCTCGAGCCGCACGTGACGTGGCTGCGCGACGTCATGGGGTTCGAGGAGTACTGGCGGGTGCACTTCCACACCTCGGATCTGCACGGCGGGTCGGGCGGTTCCGGCCTGGCCTCGATCGTGATGTGGGACTCCGAGTCCGGGATTAAGCTCGCCAACAACGAGCCGGTGACGCCGAACTACGAGGCGAGCCAGATCTACGCCTTCGTGGAGGCCAATCAAGGCGCCGGAGTCCAGCATGTGGCCTTCCACGTGCCGAAGATCATCCCAGCGGTCGAGAACCTCCGGACCGCAGGGATCGAGTTCCTCGACACGCCGGCGACCTACTACGACATGCTGCCGTCGCGTCTTGCAGAGAAGCGCGTGAAGAACTTCAGGGAGCGTGTCGATGATCTGATGAAGCTAGGCATCCTGGTCGACGGCGAGGACGACCGCTACCTGCTCCAGATCTTCATGGTCGAGGGCGGCCTGCTGTACGAAGACGCGCAGGCGGGTCCCTTCTTCTACGAGGTCATTCAGCGGTGCGGCGCCCGCGGTTTTGGCGAGGGCAACTTCCGCGCCCTGTTCGAGGCCATCGAGCGCGACCAGCTGAAGCGGGACGTGGTCCAAGACCAGCTGAGGGCCGGGGCCGGCTCCTGATGCGTCTGGCGACCGTACGCAGCGCGGGAAAGCTACGGATTGCGGTGCTGTGGCAGCGCCCGGGTGGCGGCGCCTGGATCGATGTCGCCGAGGGGGCTCTCGAGCTGCTGGGGGAAGAGGGGTGCCCCTCGAGCCTGCGCTCTCTCCTCTCACGCGAGGGGACCGGCCTGGCGACGCCGCGCCGGATCCTGAGCGAGCTCGAGCGGGGCACGCTCCCCGAAACCGTGGCCACATGGCCCGAGCGCGGCGTTCACCTGGCGCCGCCGGTGCCGGATCCGGGAGTCCTGATCGATTTCTACGCCTTCGAGGAGCACGTTCGGCGGGCGCGGGCTCGGCGGGGGCTCGAAATCGTACCCGAGTGGTACCGCTACCCGGTCTACTACCGCTCCAACCAGCGTGCCCTGCACGGCGACGGTGCGGAGGTCTGGTTTCCGGCCGGAGAGGAGCGGATGGACTATGAGCTCGAGATCGCTGCGATCCTCGGCAGCCGCCTCGAGACACCTACCCCGGACGAGGCCGAGGCGGCGATCGCCGGCTACTGCCTGTTCAACGACTGGAGCGCGCGCTCCGTTCAGGCCGAGGTCATGAAGGTCGGGCTCGGTCCCGCCAAGGGCAAGGACTTCGCCTCGTCGCTGGGTCCCTGGCTGGTGACGCCGGATGAGCTCGGCGACCTCGCAGAGCTGAAGCTGGCGGCGCGCGTCAACGGTGAGACCTGGTCCGAGGGCACCCCGGGGGCCATGCGCTGGAGCTGGGGCGAGCTGCTGGCGTTCGCCGGTGAGGGCGTGAGCTTGGAGCCGGGGGATATCTTTGGCTCCGGCACCATCGGCGGCGGCTGTGGTCTGGAGCAGGACCGGTACCTGCAACCTGGAGACGAGGTCGCCCTAGACGGCGGCGATGCTCTCGGCGTCCTGACCGGCACCGTCCGTCGTCGGGAACGAGATCGGTAGCGTGCCGGTTGCACCAAGCAGGCGTCCTCGGCGTCCGCACGGCCGGGCCGGGGGCGCGAGGTGACCCCTCAGGGAGGGATGACATGATCCACCGACTGGTTCGCGGCATGGTTCCGGACAACCCGCATACGGTGTTCAAGCCCGCCGGCGAGCTCGCCTTCGAGCACTGCTTCACGAGACGGGGCTTCGACGGTGCCTACACGATTCTCTACCACCACCGGCCTCCGCACTGGGTCGAGACCGAGGAGGACCTCGGACGGCATCCGGGCTGGGCCGAGCCGGAGTGGGATGGGCCGTTGCGCCGCCGCCACTTCGTCAGCAGCCGCGCGACCGAGGGTTCGACACCGTTCCTGGGCAGGCGTTTGTTGCTCGGCAACGCCGATGTCGGCGTGTGGCTCGCGCGCGCAGCCGAGACCGAGCCGACCCTGGTCGCCAACGCCGACGGCGACGAGCTGGTGTTCGTCTACCGGGGTGCAGGTGAGGTGCACTGTCCGCTCGGCAGCCTCGGCTACCGCGCGGGGGACTACGTTTTCGTTCCCCGTAGCTTGCCACACCGTTGGCTGATGGAGGACACGGCCGAGTTGCTCATCATGGAGGGCCGCTCCTTCCTCGACCTGCCGAAGCAGTACCGGAACCCGAGCGGCCAGCTCACGATGTACGCCCCCTACAGCCACCGCGACTTCCGGGCGCCGGAGTGGCCGGACGGCGGCCCCGCGGCGCTCGACGCGCCACGCCGGGTGATCGTCAAGCGTGGTGAGCGTCTGACGGCCTTCGAGATGAGCCACGACCCGTTCGACGTGGTTGGCTGGGACGGGCAGGTGTGGCCGTTCGCCTTTCCGATCCGCGCTTTCAAGCCGCA
>JAJDNH010000245.1 GCA_022340775.1 Acidobacteriota bacterium | reverse complement strand
CCTTCGCCGGACGACCTGGTGAGGATTCTCCGCTACTCCGGCCGCCGTGCGGTCCGAAGCGACCGCCCGCCTCGCGTTTCCGGCGGTCGCGAGACAACGAGCAGGGATGAATGACCTCGTGGCGACCGCCGGAAGCCATTCGGGCCGCCTCTTCCAACGCTGGAGCTGTTTTCTGATCGCCAAGGGCCGTGGGAGCCCGGCATCAGCTTTTCCCTCCCGTCGCGACGGGCTGCCGATCGCGTCCCAGGGGAAGGCACGCCCGTTTGAGCGCACCATCTTCTGGAGCGCGCTACAGCTACGTTCTGCGGGTGCGTCGGGGGTCTATCTTCTAGCCTCTTTCTTCTATCTTCCCGGGCGGGCGGGACTTCCTCACCTTCTCACTTCCGCCCTACACCACCACCGCCTCGCGATAGCCGTCGCCTTCGACCTCCAGCTCGGGGATTCCGGCGGCAGTCACCCACGCGTGCCCGCTGCGCGGTCCGGAATCTCCCGGCCGCACTCCGAGGTGGAGCTGCGGCTCGAGGCCGCACCGGTGCCACAGGTGCATCAGGATCAGCGAGCGCTTGAAGCAGGCCCGGAGGCCGCGGGGCGGCAGCAGCGGTAGCAGCAGGTTCACGTTCTCGAGGTGCAGGCCGGGGTCGCAGAGAGCGGGAGGAAAAGGTGCACCGGTCCGCAGGAGGCCGGCGAGCCGGTCGAGCGGGGCGTTGCCGTACAGCCGGCGCACGAGGAAGGCGGCAACGACGACGGAGGCGAGAGAGCGGGCTCGCAGCAGCGGCCGGCGCGTCCTCATGCTCCGCACCGCAGGGCGCGCTCGACGGCCTCGGCGTGATCGCACGCGGCCTGCGAAGGCCCCAGGAGGTCGCCGTCCTCGACCATCGCCTGGGCCAGGCAGCGTCCGCAGTAGGAGTGCTTGCTGCAGGTGGAGCACACGGGGAGGTCGCTGCGCCGGATGTCGCGAATCCGCTCGAGCCACGCCGATCCCTCCCAAATCTCGCGGAACGTGGAGGTCAGCAGGTTGCCCGCCGAGCCGGGCAGGATGTTGCAGGCCATGACCTCGCCGGCGGCGGTGATGTTGGCGTAGCGGCGGGCGGCTGCGCAGAGCGGGCCGTCCTCGCCTGGGAGTGGTGGATCGGCGCCGTCGACGTGGCACCCCGAGTGCGGGCCGGCGTAGAAGTCGACCAGCTCCGGCTCGGGGATGCGGAGCTGCAGCGGCTGCAGGTTGCCGTCCTTGCGGGCGACAATCTTCGGGAACGCCTGGCAGGGCACGCCGAGCCTGTTCGCGTACTCCATCACGGCCGGGACGTGGCCGCGGTTGAGGGTCGTAACCGGCATCTTGAGCTCGACCGGCACCGAGCGGGCGACCAGCAGCTCGATGCCGCGGATGGTGCGCGCGAAGGAGCCCCTGCTGCAGGTAGCTCGATCGAAGGTCTCCGGATCCATGCTGTGGAGGCTGATCTCGGCGCCTGCCATGAGCTCGGCCAGGGTGTCGGCTACTTTCTCGTCGACCAGGGATCCGTTGGTCAGCACGGTCAGCATGAAACCCAGCTCGCGCGCCCTCCGCGCGATGACTTCCCAGTCACGGCGCACCAGGGGCTCGCCTCCGGTCAGCGTGAGGAACAGGGTCCCGATCTCGGCCAGCTCCTCGAGCAGGAGCAGGATGCGCTCGGTCGGCAGCAGGTCTGGGGCCGTCAGATCGGGGATGTAGCAGTGCCGACAGCGGTAGTTGCAGCGGTGGGTGATCTCGAGGGAGACGTCGATCGGGACCTTGTCACGGGCGGCCTTGGCGAGAAGTCCTCGGAACTGGGTCATCCCGCCCAACTCAAGCTCCTCCCCGAATCACCGCCCACACGGCGGCGTGCGGACTGAAGGCGAGGCGCGAGACGGGCACTGCGGCGATGAGCTCGGCGAAGGTGGCGAACGCCTCGGCGGCGGCGTTCGGGCTCTCCGTGGGCCAGTAGATGTGGCCTCTCAGGGCTTGGGCAGCCTCGATCGGGGGCAGCGGCGTCAGCCGGTCCGCCGGGCCGTGCTCGAGGATGTGGACCCCGGCCAGCCGCACACGGCCCGGCCGCGCATCCCAGTAGGGGAGGGAGACGGCCTCGAGGGTGTCGCCGGCCAGCCGCACGAGGGCGAGCTCGTCGCACAGGGCAGCCTTGGGCAGCAGCGAGGCCAGGGTGCTCTTGCCGGCGCCGGGCTCGCCGCAGCACAGCCACCCCCGGCCTCCGTCAGCAAGCAGGGCGGCGTGGACGACGAGTGCAGGCGCCACGAGACGGGGTAGGACGGTGCGCAGGAAGCCGTCGATGTGCTCGACGCCGCCGTCGCCGTGGACGAAGGCGCGGCGCCGCGAGCTGTCGATCACGATTGCCGGCCTCCAAGCGCAGGACGCGCCGGACCGGTACTCGAGTGAGAAGTCAGCGGTTCCGTCGGTGAGAAAGCCCTCGAACCTCTCGGCCATGGCTTCGAGCCAGCGTACGGAGGAGCTCGTCAGCTCGATGACCGCACCCCCGAGATCGACCTTCACCGAGGATTCTGTTGCGGGGCCGTGCGTGCCGAGCATCATCGCCGTCCGGGTCACGAGTTATACGGTTGCTGGTCGCAGATGACGCTGATGGTCGGGAAAAAGGCGCACGCACCGGCGAAGCGCTCGACCTCCTCCCGCCACATGACGCGCGGCAGAAGGGGCTCCTCGGAGGTGGCTGGTAGTGGCGGCGGCGTGGCCGACCCCTGACCTTCAGCCTCCACGAGCCCTTCCGTGGTCAGCTCGGCGAGGAACGCCGACAGGGCGGTCCGTAGCCTCGCGTCGCTCTCCCCGTCGGCGATCAAGGCCGCCAGGCGGTCGACCTCGGCCGGCTCGCCGAGCGCCTCCCAGACCCGGGAGCCGGCCGCGTTGAGCCCGTACATCCGGTACCGGCTGAGCTGGATGATCAGGGTCTCGTCGTCGATCCTCCGCCACGCGACGTCCCTCGCCCTCCGTACCCTCATGCTGAACCTCCATCCAACCAACGAAAACGGCGCCCGCCCTCACGGGCGCCGGAAGCTCACTGCGTGATGTAGAACTGGGTCCGCTCGGGGCACGGCTGCCGCGCCCCGTCCATCACGACCGCGACCTCCCACCGTCCGTACAGCGAGCTGGTCACGATCGAGGTGCCGGCGACCGGCAGCGACACGTCGATCACGGCGTAGCTCTTGCCTCCGACGGTGCGCTGTACCGGGGTCTGGACCTTGACCGGGTACGGGTAGCCGGCCAGCCGGCGGGTTCCCGCTGGCGTATTCCCTCTGTTTGGCGCCACCGGAACGTCGAGGCGGCGGTAGAGGTGTCCGTGCGGCGTGTAGACGTTGAGCGTCACCACGTGGTCCTTGGCGACCTCGTTGCTGAACATGACGTGAAAGACCAGGTCGGTCGTCTTGACGGCGGAGAAGCGGTTGACCGCCACGTCCGCCGGGTGCTCGACCGAGGTGACCGCGACCCGCGGGCAGTTGCTGATCGGCGGGCCGACCTGTGCCATCCCGGCGGTCACCAGGAGAGCCGCTGCGGCGGTCAGCGTGCCGATGAGAAGCTTGTTCCTGTACATGGCGTGCCTCCTTACTGCAGCGGCAACGTGACGGCGTAGAGGACGCCCGTCTCGGAGCCGACGTAGGCGATATTGTTGACCGTGTCGTAGGCCGGGCTGCCGATCGAGCCGCTGCCGTCGCCGAGCTGCACCGAGGTGTCAATCCCTCCCAGTGCTGCGTCTATCTGGTACAGCCGGCCGTCGCTCGAGCCGACGTAGACCTTGTTCGCGCCGTACGGGGCGAGCGGAATCGACGGCCCGCCGATGGTGCTCACGCTCCAGGCGAAGCTCGCCGAGCCGCCAGTGTCGTTGAGCGCCCACACCTTGGTTGTGGTGGCAAGGTAGAGCCGGCGCGGCAGCGTCGGCGAAGCCTGCGGGCTGACGAACCCTTTGACCGGTCCGTCGCCAATTGTGAGCGCCTCCGACCAGATGGTACTTCCGTCCTCCGGGTTGATTGCGTAGACGTGACCGTCGTTGGTGCCGACGTAGATCCGGTCGTCGATCTGGCCCTTGTAGAGGATCGGCGAGCCGTCGATGTCGCCGAGTGCAACTCCCCACTCCAGGCTCGCGCCGGTGTCGGTGAAGCTGATGCACCACAGGGTGTTCGGGGAGCCGCCGCCGCGCGCGCGGCTCGCGAAGTAGAGCCGGTTGCCGGTTACATCCACCGCCGCGCCGGAAGAGATGATCCCGATGCCGCCCGCGCCGCCGCCGTTGTCGAACGACCACCTGGTCGAGCCGTCGGACGGGTCGAGGGCGTAGACCGCATTGTCCGAGGTGGCGCTGCGCGTGCCGACGAACAGCTGATCGTACGAGCCGCCGAAGGCGATGAAGGTGCCGGACGGGGCGGCCGTCAGCATGTTGGCGAGCTGGGCGCTCTGCCACAGGGTTGTGCCGTTCTCGGCGTCGGCGGCGTAGACATGGCCGTCCTCGGAGCCCAGGAACGTCACGGTGTCGGCGCCGGGCACGACCGTGGTCGGGAGAACCCCGGGCCGCGCCTGGGCCGGTCCGTTCATGGCCATCGGCTCCCAGGCAAACGGCGTGGTGCGCGGCCAGTCGCCGCCGCCGGCAGTCGTGTTCATACCGTGCAGGATGCGGTCGTTGGAGACCGCATAAGTGGCGCCGGTGCCGAGCGTCCCGGGCCGCACCCCGGGCGGCGCCAGCGAGGTCGCCGCCGTGTGGTAGGCCCACTTGATCTTGCCGCTGGAGTCGAACGGGCGTCCCCAAGCCTCGCGGCCGCCCGAGTAGACGCCCGTGCCACCGTCGACGAAGGCCGTGTAGTAGTACGTCGTGT
>JAJDNH010000243.1 GCA_022340775.1 Acidobacteriota bacterium | reverse complement strand
CTCCCAGCGCCCCGCGGTGTCATCCTGAGGAGCGAGTCCCCGAGCGACGAAGGATCTGGGCCGGCGGGAGGGTTCCCGTCCTGGGTGGTTGGGGGCCGTCTGGCGTCTAGCATCTCGCGTCTTGCGTCCCCCGGGCGGGTGGGAGAGCGTTTCCCGTTTTCCGTCTTCCGTTCCCCTTGGGTGGGCGGGGGGACCTAATCACTCAATCACTTATTCAGAGATCAGAGCCCCACTGTCGTGGATTGCAGCCGAACGGGCTTCTCCGGTCGGGCCTCTAGTGGCTATTTCACCGCGGCCAGGGCTGCGTCGTAGTCGGGCTCGTTGCCGATCTCGTCGACCAGCTGGGTGTAGATCACGCGGTCGTTCTCGTCCAGGGCGACGACGGCGCGGGCACAGAGACCGGCGAGGGGACCGTCCACCTGCAGGACACCGTAGTCCTCGGCGAACTTGCGGGACCGCATCAGCGAGAGAGGAACCACGTTCTCGAGGCCCTCGGTAGTGCAGAACCGCCCCTGCGCGAACGGCAGGTCGGCCGAGATCACGAGCACCACCGTGTTGTCGAGGCTGGACGCATCCTGATTGAAGTGGCGGGCCGAGGCCGCGCAGGTTGCGGTGTCGAGACTGGGGACGATGTTGAGGATCTTCTTCTTGCCAGCGTAATCCCCGAGACCCTTGTCGCTGAGATTGCCCGCGACGAGCGAGAACGCCGGCGCGGTGGAACCGATAGCCGGCAGGTCGCCGTTGGTGTGAACCGGGTTGCCTTTGAGGTGTGTCGTGGCCATGGTGTGTTCCTCCGTTCCAGTTGATTGTAAGCCGGGTGAGCTGATCCGTGCCGGCTCACGGCGGGCAACCGGGATAGGGATCGTCTCATTCCCCAGCGTTGACCTCTTGAATCTGGGCTAGCTGTAGCGGTGGAAGAAGTCGAGCGCCTTGAGGTGCCGGTGCGCCTCGGCGCGCACGAGCCGGTCGAGCCAGCGGGCTGCTGCCTGCGGGGGCGGGGAGGTGAGCCGGTCGGGCGGATGCTCGAGACATGCTGCCAGGAACTCCATCGAAGCGGCATCGACGAGCGGCAGACCGCTGGCGGCACAGGACGGGCACAGCGGCTGGCCGTCGGCGGCAGCGCTCCGGAAACCACCCTTGAGCGGTGCGCCACAGACGGAGCACGCGTCCAGTGGCGGCAGGACCCCGCCGAGGCCGAGCACCCACAGCTCGACGTAGGCGACGACGGCGGCCGGCGGACGGCCGTCCAGCAGGGCGCGCGCGGCGGCGTCGGCGAGGCGGAACTGGCGGGGAAGCGGGTCGCCCGGTGGGCAGAACGTGAGGATGAGCTCGACGACGACGGTGGCGGCCGCGCTGCGGGCGAGGTCGCTGCCGAGCGCGAACGATGGGCGCAGCGCTTCCACGCGCCGAAAGGTCGCGAGCTCGGCCTGTGCTCCCTGCCAGACCTCCACCCGGACCAGGGACAGCAGCTGGGTAGCGGCGGCCAGCGGTGCCTTGCCACCGCGCGCTCGCCGAAGTACCCCGCGGACGACGCCGTGCTCGCGGGCGATGACGCTGACGATCTGGTGGCGGTCCCGGTACGGGATCGTGTCGAGAACGATCGCGTCATCGGTGAACTCGGCCATGCGGATATGGTAGCCGTTCGGAGCACTGCCACCCACCCGCGCGGGAGGTGAGAAGGTGAGGAAGTGAGAAGGTGAGGAGGGCCCTCCCAACCACCCAAGTGAATAGGTTGTTAGGTAATTAGGTTTTCCAGCCCGCCCAGGAAGGGAGACGGGAAACGGGAAACGAAAGACGTTCCCCCGCCCACCCGGCGGGCGGGACGTCCACCGCTGCAACGGAGTGGCGGACCTGTTCTTTGGTAGGGCCAGGCGTCTCGCCTGCCAGGGCGGGGGGATCGGGCGCTTCGGGGAGCCCGTTGAGTTTGATCGGCCTCCCGGGCGGCTGGGGGTCGTTTCCCGTCTCACGTTTTCCGTCTTCCCTTCGTGTTACCCTCCGCGAATGAAAAAACGTCTGGAGCAGGGGTCCCTGATCGTGCTCGTCCTGGTGACGGTGCAGCTGGTGATCCCGTCCGCCGGGGCGGCCAGGGCCACCTGGTGGAGCCTCGTGCCGCCGGTGCTGGCGATCAGCCTGGCGCTGGCGTTCAAGGACGTGATCGTGTCCCTGTTCCTGGGGGTGTGGCTGGGCGCCAGCATGCTCGCCGGCGGTAACGTCGCGCTCGGCTTTCTGCGTGTGGTCGACACCCACATGCGCGGCGCGCTGGTCGACTCCGACCACGTCAGCATCATCCTGTTCTCGCTGCTTCTGGGCGGCATGGTCGGCGTCATGAGCCGCGCCGGCGGCACCCACGGCGTGGTCCGCCTGCTCGAGCCGCTGGCGACGACGCCGCGCCGCGCCCAGCTCGCAACCTGGGTGATGGGTGTGTTGATCTTCTTCGACGACTACTCGAACACGCTCATCGTTGGCAACGCGATGCGGCCGGTGACGGACCGTCACGGCGTGAGCCGGGAGAAGCTGTCGTACCTCGTCGACTCGACGGCGGCGCCGGTGGCGTGCATTGCCCTGGTGTCGACCTGGATCGGCTACCAGGTGTCGCTGCTCAGCGACGCGCTGAAAGCGGGCGGATCGCCCCTCAACCCGTTCTCGATCTTCCTGGCCTCGATCCCGTTCGCCTTCTATCCGGTGCTGGCGCTGGCGACCAACTTCACCGCCGCCGTCACCGGCCGCGACTTCGGCCCCATGCTGAACGCCGAGCGACGGGCGCGCCTCGGCGAGGTCTCCTCGCCGACGGCACAGCCGCTGGCCGACTACGAAAGCAGCGGCCTGGCGCCGGAGGACGACACCCCGCGGCGGTGGCTCAACGCGGCCCTGCCCGTGGTGACGGTGGTCCTGGTGACGCTGGTCGGGCTGCTCGTGACCGGATGGCAGGCGCTTGCCAAAGAGGGTGTCGCACACCCCGGCCTGTCACGCGTCGTCGGTGCCTCGGACCCCTTCACCGTGCTGCTGTGGGCCAGCCTGCTCGGCATCACGCTGGCTATCGGGCTGGCGGTCGCACAGAACCTGCTGAGCATGCGGGAGGCGCTCGAGGCCGCGGTCCGCGGTTTCAAGAGCATGCTGATGGCGATGGTTGTGCTGACACTGGCATGGTCGCTGGGCGGAATCTGCAGCGGTCTCGAGACCGCGCACTTCCTGGTCAAAGCAGTAGGGCCCCACCTCGCCGTCACCCTGATCCCGGCAGCGGTGTTCGTGGTCGCGGCCCTGGTCAGCTTCGCGACCGGGACGTCCTGGGGGACGATGGCGATCATGACCCCGTTGGCGGTGCCGCTGGTGCTGTCGAGCGCCGCCGTCCATCTCCACCACCACCTGGTCGCGGAGACCGTGGCGGCAATCCTCGGCGGCTCGGTGTTCGGCGACCACTGCTCGCCGATCTCGGACACCACGATCATGTCGTCGATGGCCTCGAGCTGCGATCACGTCGACCACGTGCGTACCCAACTTCCGTACGCGCTGCTGGGCGCATTGGCAGCCCTGCTTCTCGGTTATCTTCCCGAGGCGCTGTACGACGTTCCATCGTGGGTCTCGATGCCGGTCGGCGTGGCTGCGATCTTCGCGTGGTTCTACCTTGTGGGCCGTCCGGTCGACGACGAGGGCCTGTTGGCCGGAACCGGCGGCGGGTGAGAGACCATCACCAGGCGGCAATTGGCTTGACGGCCGGTGACTTCCATGGCATGAAGGATGTCTGGGAGGAGGGCTCCCTTGCTATACTTCCGGCGTTGGTGAGAAAGACCGCGATGCGGTCGAGTACATAGGTTCTTGGACGAGGAGGACAAAGATCAAAAGAAGGTATCGTTTTCGCGAGGATCCGGAACAACCCAAAGTTCGCATCAACGAACGTATCCGTCTGTCTCCGGTGAGGTTGGTCGGAGAGGACGGCGCCCAGCTCGGCATCGTACCGGTCGAGGAGGCGTTGAGGACCGCACGGGAGCGAGGCCTGGATCTGGTCGAGGTAGCGCCGGACGCGCGACCGATCGTCTGCAAGATCCTGGACTACGGCCGCTACCGGTACGAGCAGGAGAAGAAGGCGCGCGAGGCGAAGAAACAGCAGCACATCATCGACATCAAGGAAGTCAAGTACCGCCCGAACATCAACGAGCATGACTTTCAGACCAAAACCAAGCGCGCACGTCAATTTCTGGAGCAGGGTAAGCACGTCAAGGTGACGATCATGTTCCGTCGTCGCGAGATGCGGAGGCCCGAAAACGGCTACGAGATCCTGCGCAAGGTGCGCGAGGAGCTGGCCGACATCGCGCGCGTCGATCGCGAGCCGACAGAGGAGCTCGGTGGTCGTGACCTGACGATGGTGATGATCCCGGGAAAGCCGAAGACGGTCACTCAGTAGCCGCTCCGTCAGCCATCCCAGGCGTTCATATCTTGCAGGAGGTGAGGCCGATGTCGAAATCCGTTGCAGCCCTGCCCATGGTCTCGGGTGGAGTGACCCCCAAGGACGTGCATGACCTGCTCCGTCGCCACATGCTGGTGGACGGATTCCACGTCGTACCCGACTACCGCGCGTCGTCCGGCTCGCGTCTGGTGGACGGCCTCACGGGCACCGTGATGGTCGACTTCTACACCAACTTCGCCTCGACGCCGATCGGGTACAACCATCCGAAGATGCTGGACGAGGAGTTCCTCGAGCGGCTGCAAACGGCGGCGATCGTCAAGCCTGCCAACTCCGATGTCTACTCGACCTACATGGCCGAGTTCGTGGAGACCTTCGCCAGCCAGGCTGTGCCCGACAGCCACTACAGCCACCTGTTCTTCATCGAGGGTGGTGCGCTGGCGGTCGAGAACGCGCTCAAGACGGCTTTCGACTGGAAAGTCCGCGCCAACCTGGCCAAGGGCGCGGCTGGCGAGGTCGGCACCAAGGTCCTCCACTTTCGCCAGGCGTTTCACGGGCGTACCGGCTACACACTGTCACTCACCAACACCGCGGACCCGCGCAAGATTCAGTACTTCCCGAAGTTCGACTGGCCGCGCGTGGACAACCCTAAAATCACGTTTCCGCTCGCCGAGCACCTCGAGGAGGTTCAGGCGGCGGAGGCGCGGTCCCTGGAGCAGCTCGAGGAAGCCATACGCCTTCACGGCGACGACATCGCCTGCATGATCATCGAGCCGATCCAGGGGGAGGGCGGCGACAACCACTTCCGGCCCGAGTTTCTGGCCGAGCTGCGGCGCCTGGCCGACGCTCATGGCTTCCTTCTCATCTTCGACGAGGTGCAGACCGGCCTCGGCCTCACCGGGCAGTGGTGGGCCTGGCAGGCGCTCGGCGTTGAGCCGGACATCTTCTGCTTCGGCAAGAAGGTCCAGGCGTGCGGGATCGCGGCCTCCAAGCGCATCGACGAGGTCGAAAACAACGTCTTCGAGGTCTCCTCGCGCATCAACTCGACCTGGGGCGGCAACCTCGTGGATATGGTTCGCTCCACCCGCTATATCGAGATCATCTGCCAGGACGACCTGCTGGCCAACGTCCGGCGCCAGGGCGCCAAGCTGATGGAGCTGCTGACCGACCTCGCGGCCACTCACCCGGGCACGGTCCTCAACGTCCGCGGACGCGGTTTGATGTGTGCGTTCGACCTTCCCGACCGCGAGACCCGCAACCGCGTGTTGAAGGTGGGCCGCGAGGAGGGCGTCCTGGCCCTGCCCTGCGGCCTGGCCACGATCCGCTTCCGGCCATTCCTGGACGTGACGGAGCGCGACCTGGTCGACGGCGTCGCCGCCCTCGGCCGGGCCCTCGACCGCGTGCTGGGTTGAGCCTTCCCCCACCCAACCGGTGATTAGGTCATAAGTAATTAGGTTCAGCCGGCCTTGGGTAGGGTGTCAGGATGGAGGAGACATGCGCCCTTCTCCGAGGCGCGGCGGTTCTGTCGTCCGGGTGTGTGGCGATCTCCGTCACTCCGTCACTTGCATGGGTGGGGGGTGGGTCTCTCTCTTGGGTGTTTGGGGGAGAGTTTCCCGTCTTCAGTTTCCCT
>JAJDNH010000232.1 GCA_022340775.1 Acidobacteriota bacterium | reverse complement strand
CGCGGGACCGTTCCTGGGGAGTGGCCCCGCCCGCCCGGGGGGGCGCAAGACGCAAGACGCTAGACGCGAGACGAGCCCCCACCCACCCGGAGAGCGAGGGCGCAGCGCGCTCTAGAGGCTGCTGCCCGCTGGGCCCGTGGTTGGCCATGTCTCCTTGCTGGCGCCAGCCGTGCCCCGCATGACGAAACGCGCGGCGGCGTACAGCACCAGGAACACCGCGGCGGCGAGCAAGGGCCCGGGCGCGCCCATGCTCCACCAGAAGGCGTTCGACACGGGCTTCACGGGCTGCTGCCAGTAGAAGAAAAGGGCCAACGCCACGCAGCCGGCGGCGACAATGAGACAGCTCTTGACCAAGCGCCTGTCCGGTACGAGTAGGGCCGTGAAGACCGCTGACACGGGGATGAAGAGTGAGTCGCTCGCCGACGCCGACATCGTGAGGTGCAGAGGCCAGAGCACCAGGACCGTGCCCGCGGCCGCGCCGGCGAGGATCAGCGCCGACATCTTGGTGTACCGCCCGCCCCAGCCCTCGTTGTGCCGTCTGCCCTCGAGCCACAGCGCGAGCGCCAGGAGCAGGACCGAGCCGAGCATGAGCGACCACAGAGCGGTTCGCAACGTGACCTCCCTTGGCGTGAAAACTGCGTCCCCGATTATCAAACGTAGTCCCTTCGGGCAGAACATTCAACCGGTCGAGCAACCCAGGCGTGACCCCGCCCAGGCGGTGACGGAGTGATGAAGTGATGAAGTGACGGAGTCCCCCACCCACCCAGGGAAACGGGAAACGGGAAACGCAAGACGCTCCCCCGTCCGTCCGGAGAACGCAGACGCAGCGCGCTCCAGAGAATGGTGCGCTTCTCCGGGCGTGCCGGGCGCGGCATTCCCCTGGAGCGCGAAGAGTAGCCAGCCAGGCTTGGAGGGGAATGCCGACGCCGGGCTCCCACGGCCCTTGGCGTTGGGAGTATCGGCCTCACGATTGGAGGAGGCGGCCCGAGCGGCTTTCGGCGGTCGCCACGAAGTCGGCGATCTCTTGTCGTGGCCTCGCGACCGCCGGAAACGCGAGGCGTGCGGTCACACTGTGACTGCGCGGCCGCCGGAGACCCAGAGAACCCTCCCCATGCCGCCCGCTCCGAGGCAGGCGACGACGGGCGGCTGCAGGGCAGACGTCCGGGCGCCGGGGTTCCGTAGGCGGGTGCTTGAGCGCCCGCCCCCTCCACCGTCGGGCGAGGCCGGTGACACCTGGTCGGGTTGCAGAAACCTGGGGGCGCGCCCTGAAGGACGCGCCTACTCCGTCACGAACGATCCGCTGGCGTAGTAGGTCGCCAGCAGCCGGTCCTTCTCCTCGAAGCGTTGACGCAGCCAAAGGGCGAGCGCGTCCTCCTCGCGCGGCAGGGTGTCGATCGCGAAGCGGCGCGCGTGGAGGTGGACGCGTCGGACCGCGCCGGTGATGTACTGGCCGAGCGTTGGCACCCCTTCGACGTAGCCGATCGTGAGGTCGTAGACCGCGCTCACGTGGTCGCGGAGGACGCCGACCGCGGCGGCGAACCCCTTGGTGCGCGGCAGCAGCACGTGCTCGGCGGCGTAGAGCCCCTCGCGCAGCGCGTAGGCCCGGCTTCGCAGCAGCTTGGCCGGGGTCAGGCGGGTGCCTTCTGCGAAGATGACGAGCCACATCGGCTGCCGCTCGGCAACCAGCGCGTGGAACGTGTGCTCGACCGAAGCGCGGTCGGCGGTCCAGTTCCGCTTGACGAACGGGCAGCTCAGGAAGCGCATCCCCCAGCCGATCCCGGGCGCCCACTTGAGAGCGTCCTTGACGAACCACTTGAGGTCGCCGAGGCGGCCCTTGACCAGGGCGAGGTCCATGATCGTCGTGATGTCGGGCATCTGCTGGTGGTTTGCGACCACGATCGCGTTCTCGCCATGCGGTAGATCATCGCCTGTGACGACGAACCGCGTGCCGTTGAGATGGCGTGCGGTCAGCACGCAGGCGCCCCACCAGGTGTTGGCCGCCCAGCGGTTGAAGCGGCGAAAAGCCTTACGCGAGAACGGCAGCACGACGAGGCTCGCGAGCTGGCCGAGATTGAGCGCTAGCAGGCAGACGAACAGGATCGCCCACACCGCCGAGCCGCGCGCGGCGGCGAACGCGCGCCGGAGCCCGAGCCTCGTTTTCAGCGGGCCGAGAGGCACTCGAGCTCCCGGTCGATCAGGCTCCTCAGCCGCTCCACGTCGGCCGGCGTCGTGCGCAGGTTGCCGATGGCGACCCGCAACGAGATGCGGTCGTCGAGACGGGTATGTGACAGGTACACCTCGCCCGACGCGTTGATCCGTTCCATCAGCTCGAGGTTGAAGCGGTCGGCCTCTTCACCGTCGCCGACGGGGTCCCCGGCGACGCGGAAGCAGACCACCGAGAACGGCGTCGGCGCCGTCCGCTTGAGCCGTGGGTGGGCGTCCACCCAGTTCGAGAGCTTCCGCGCCATCTCGATGTGGTGGCGCAGCCGGGTGCGGATCCCCTCGAGGCCGAAGCTGCGCAGCACCCACCACAGTTTGAGGGCGCGGAAACGTCGCCCCAGCTGTACGCCGTAGTCCATGAGATCCACCACCTGGCCGGTGACCGGGGTCTTCAGGTACTCCGGCACGAGCGAGAACGCCCGCTTGAAGGTGTCGGGGTGGCGGGTGTAGAGCGCCGAGGCGTCGATCGGCGTGAACAGCCACTTGTGGGGGTTGAAGACGAAGCTGTCGGCCCGCTCGCAGCCGTCGAGGCAGGAACGGTGCTCGGGGCAGATCGCCGCCGAGCCGGCGTACGCGGCGTCGACGTGCAGCCACATCCCCTCGCGCTCGCAGAGATCGGCGATCGCCGGCACCGGGTCGACCGACGTGGTGGAGGTCGTGCCGACGGTGGCCACCACCGCGAGCGGCAGGACGCCGGCCTCGCGGTCCTCGGCGACCGCCTCCTCGAGCGCCGCAACGTCCATCCTGAACTCTGCGTCGTGGGGGATCGCGCGGTAGCCCTCGAGCCCGAGCCCGAGGGCCAGGCAGGCCTTGGCGATCGAGGAGTGGGCCTGGTCGGAGGCGTAGACCCGCAGCGGAGGGAGGTCCGTCCGCCCGCACATGCCGCGCATCCGTACATCGAGATCGGCGGCCTCGCGGGCGGCGGCGACCGCCAGCATCGAGCTGATCGACGCGGTGTCGGTGAGAAAACCGAACAGCTCCTCCGGCAGGCCGAGGGCCCGGCGCAGCCAGCCCAGGACCACCACCTCGAGCTCGGTGGCGGACGGGCAGGTGCGCCACAGCATGCCGTTGACGTTGAGCGCCGCCGACAGCAGCTCACCCAGGATCCCCGGCGCCGAGCCGGTGATCCCGAAGTAGGCCATGAAGCCGGCGTGGTTCCAGTGCGTCACCCCGGGCAGAACAACGTGCTCGAAGTCGCGCCAGATCGTGTCCGGGTCCTCGCCGTGCTCGGGCGCCGCCACGGGCAGCTTCGAGGCCACCTCTCCAGGCTCGACCCGGGACAACACCGGGTACGCTCTGCCACCGTCAGCCAGGTAGCCGGCGACCCAGTCCACCATGCGGTGCGCCTGTTGGCGAAAGACCTCGGCGTCGATGTCGCCGGGGTGCTCGAGAGTCCCTTGCTCCTCCATGTCGGCCTCCGCTTCGGCAACAGTGTACGCGGTACAATCGCAGAAAACACGAAGACACGGGCTCGTCTGTGGCGGGCCGGTCCGTTGCGGGCGTGCCGGGCTTTTCGGTCAAGGGAGGTCCTCATGCGGACGACGACCGCGGTGGCAACGTTCCTGCTGTTGGTGGCGGCGGGGGCCGGAGCAACGACCTACTACGTTGGACCGGGGGGCAGCAACTCCAACCCCGGAACCAACTCCTTGCCGTGGGCCGACCCGGGCTACGGCGCGACCCTGCTCCAGCCCGGGGACACGCTGATCATCCTCGGCGGTCGCTACACTCTCTCGGACTGTGACGAGCACATCATCAGGCCGCCGTCGGGCACCTCGAGCGCCTGGGTGACAATTCGCGGCGAAAGCGGCAACCGGCCGGTGCTGGCCGGCAGGGACGACCTCTACGCGGCGGTGATCCTCGACGGTGTGTCGTACGTCCGTGTCGAGAACCTGGAGATCACCCACGACGACCAGGCTGCCGGCCAGGCGCTTTATTTCCGGGACGGCATCAACATTACCGGCGCGCCCTCGAGCCACATCGTGCTCGCCGACCTGTACGTCCACCACCTGGACGAGTTCGGCCTCGACGCCCAGGACGTCAACGACCTGCAGGTGCTCGACTCCCGATTCGACTACTGCGGTTTCGGGGCGGTCGGTGGCCCGGCCGGCGAGCAGGGCGGCCTGCGCAACCTGGTGATCAGCGGCAGCTCGCTGTCGTACTCGGGTCACTACTACCAGGGCGGGGACGGCTCGGCCCGCCCCTACGACCGGCCCGACGGTTTCGGATGCGAGACCTCAGCCGGCCCCATCGTGATCGAGGACACGACCG
>JAJDNH010000228.1 GCA_022340775.1 Acidobacteriota bacterium | reverse complement strand
CGGCACGCCTGTCGCTATAACAGTGGGCGCGGTTCTCTGAGAATCCGGCGGCTGCGCGGTCGCTGGGCGACCGCCCGCCTCGCGTTTCCGGCGGTCGCAACGCCAGGGGAGGGGATCGCCGTCCTCGGTGCGACCACCGGGAATCGCTCGAGCCGCCTCCCTCACTCTTGAAACGGCTACTCCCATCGCCAAGGGCCACTGGGGCGCGGCCTGTTCTGTGGCTCCGGCGCCCGGACGTCTGCTCTGCAGACGCCCGTCGTCACCTGCCCGAAGCGGGCGACAGTCTCAGTCCTTGGACCATGTTCGAGGCCCGCTCCGGGCAGGCAACGAGGCGCCTCCCTCGCTGCTGCGGCCACACGGGCGATCGTCTGGCCCGTGAATTGCCACCTATGACATTCCGCCCGAGCGCGACGGGCTCGTGAAGCGCTTACAGCGGAGATGTCATAGATGGCACGTTCCGCCCGGCGCACCATTCTCTGGAGCGCGCTGCGGCCGCGCTTCCCGGGTGGGTGGGGGAACTTAGTTACCTAATCACATAGTTACTTAATCACTTCTCGGGTGGGCGGGGGCCGTCTCGCGTCTAACTTCTCGCGTCTAGCGATTCTCCCGGGTGGGCGGGGGCCTCCGTCACTCCATCACTCCGTCACTGGGTGGGCGGGTGGCAGGGGTCCCCCTGCTAACCTTGCCCGCCCCGATCCGTTACACGTGATGAGGCCGGGCAGACCCCGGGCCGGCCGGACGAGCAAGCCACCGGGGATGGAGGACAGAGATGAGTGACATTGCACCGATGATCGCGACAGTTGTGATGCTGCTGGTGACGGGTTGGGTGGTGAAGATCATCACCTACAACAGGCGCCTCAACAAGCTGGCGACGATGAACGCAGAGCTGCAGGGAAAGGTGCTCGACAAGCTGGGCTCGGCGCAGGACGTGGTCGCGTATCTCGGCACCGAGGCCGGGTCGCGGCTGCTGGACGCACCGGTGATGGAGAAAGCGGGGCCGTACAGCCGCATCCTGTCGTCGATCCAGGCCGGCATCGTGCTGGCCGTGGCCGGCGTGGGCGTGCTCGTGGTGCGGTCGATGAGCCCCGGGCTCGACCAGGACGCGATGGCCTTCCTCGGCGTCATCGCGGTGGCGCTGGGGATCGGCTTCGTGCTGTCCGCGGTCGCGGCGCACGCGCTGTCCAAGAGCTACGGCCTGATCAACGGCCGCGGGGCCGGGGCCGAGATCTGATCGATGCCGATCGCGCTGTCGGCGGCCGTCCGGCCGTTCATCGCCGGCGCCGAAGGGCGTACCATGGAGGGGCTCCACGCGGAGCCCTCCGGCATGGATGAGCACGCCTTTCGCGAGCTCTATGCCTCGACCGCCCGCCCGCTGCGGGCGTACCTGAGGCGCGTTTCCGGCAGCAGCGCCGTCGCCGACGACCTGCTGCAGGAGACCTACTTTCGCTTTCTGCGCTCGGACTTCAGCTCGGACGACCAGATCTACGGCAGGAAGTACCTGTTCCGCATCGCCACCAACCTGCTGCGAGACCGGTTCCGGCGCTCCTGGCGCGAGGCCGGCGACGTGGTCGAGGCGGTGTCGGCGCCGGGCTTCGGCGATCGCGTCGAGCTGCGCTCGGACGTCGGACGCGCGCTCGGCGAGCTCAGGGCGCGCGACCGGATGATGCTGTGGCTCGCCTACGTCGAGGGCGCGAGCCACGAGGAGATCGCCGCGGCGCTCGACCTCAAGGCGTCGAGCATCCGCTCGATGCTGTTCCGCGCCCGGCAGCGGATGGCCGAGCTGCTGAAGAGCCGCGGCTTTGGGGAGGCTGAGACCTCCGGGAGGCAGCCATGACCGAGATCCAGTGTGTCCACGAGGAGTCCGTGCTCGCGGCGGCCCGTAGCGGTGAGTGGAGCGACGAGCTGTGCGTTCACGCTGCGGCCTGCCCGGTGTGCTCGGAGGTCGCGCTGGTGGCGGGGGCGCTGATCGGCGAGGCCCGCGCTGCGGTTGCCGACGAGCCGCTGCCCGACCCGGGGCGGATCTGGCTGGCCGCCCGCCGGCAGGCCCAGCGTGCGCGGATCGAGCGCGCCACGCGCCCGATCAGGATCGTCCGTTGGGCGGCCGCGGCCTGTGCCGTGGCGACCGCAGCGTTCTGCCTCTCGCGTTTTGGCCCCGGTCTCGGCCGGCTGCTCGACGCACTGCAGCCGCCGGCCTCAGCAGCTGCACCGGGCATGGTCGTCGTGCAGGGGATGGTGCTCCTCATCGCCGGTGGCGCTTTCGTGCTGACCTCGGCGTACGCCCTGGTGTCGGCGTTCCGAAGCTCGTAGGGAAAGTAGCTCCCAGCCCCCGAGCGCACTGCGGCCTCGTTCTTTGGGTGGGTGGAGGAACCTACTCACCTAATCACTCAATAACTTAATCACCGGGTGGGCGGGGGAGCGTTTCCCGTCTCCCGTTTCCCGTCTTCCTTCCCCGGGTGGCTGTGAGGGGCCCTCCCGCTTTCCTTCCGCGACGCTGGAACCTATATTGTCGGCATACGCAGGGGGAGCATGACGACCTTCTGCTGTCTGGGTCTGGCTCGATCCGGCTGCTGGGCGCAGGAGTCGCCTCTGTCTCTCGCACCTGATCGCGGCGCGCCGAAAGCGTACCGGATCACCCGTCAACCGAGACCGTGACCGGCCCGTGGCGTAGGACTCCAGCTCATGAAGGGGAGACGAGAAAGGGGAACGAAATGGAGATCTCGGTGAAGCGAATGGTCGCGACGTCTGCGGTAGTCGCCGTTGCGATCGGCTCCCTCATGGGCTGCGCCAGGCTTCCGAAAGGTGCGGTCCAGGAGACCAAGGTGGCGCTCGACCAGGCCGACCAGGCACAAGCTGAAACCTATGCGCCCCAGGCGTGGGCGGAGGCGCAGAAGGCGATGGACGCCGCCAACGCAGAGATCGACAACCAGAGGACGAACTTCGCGCTCAACCGTTCCTACAAGAAGACCGCGGAGCTGCTGGAGGTGGCGCGTCAGAAGGCAACCGAGGCAGAAAAGGCGGCAGTTGCGGGGAAAGAGCAAGTGCACAAGCAGGCCGAGCAGCTGCTGACGGAGCTCAGCTCCGGTTTCGACCGGGCCAACCAGCTGTTTGAGGAGCTGTCGAAGTGCCGTCGGCGTCCGAAGGGCCTTGCAAGCGATCTCGACCAGATGCGGGGCAAGGTCAACGGTCTCGCCCGGCAGGTCACCGACCTACAGTCGGCCCTGGAGGCGGAGAGCTACATGGAGGTGAAGACCCTCGCCACCCAGCTCAAGAGCCAGCTCGACGCCGCGGTCGCGGACATGGAGAAGACCAAGGCCAAGCTCGGCTGCTGAACCGTTCGGGCGGGGACGCGGCGTGCGGCGCCACCGCTGCGCCCATTCTGAGCACACCATCCTCCGCAGCGCGCTGGGGGCAGTTCTCTGGGTCACCGGCGGCCGCGCGGTCACAGGGTGACCGCCCGCCTCGCGCTTCCGGCGGTCGCAAGGCAGCGAGAGGGGATGATCGATTGGGCGGCGACCGCCGGAAGCCGCTCGGGCCGCCTCCTCCAATCGTGTGGCCGATACTCCGATCGCCAAGGGCCGTGGGAGCCCGGCATCAGCTTCTCCCTTGTAGCGCGCTAGCCTGCCCATCGCGCTTCAGGAAGAAGCTGTGCCCGGCACGCCCGTCTGAGCGCACCCTTCTCCGCAGTGCGCTGCGGCGGCGTTCTTCGGGTGGGTGAGGGAGCGTCTTCCGTTTCCCGTTTTCCGTTTTCCCGGGTGGGCGGGCGGGACCTTCTCACTTTCTTACTTCCTCACCTCCTCACTTCCTCTGCCGTATCCTTGTCCCATGTCTCTGCTCGACACCGCCATCGTGCTCGTCTCGCTGTTCGGGATGGTGGCGGTGGCCGGCTGGATCGCTTCCCGGCAGCGGGAGATGGACGACTTCTTCCTCGGCGGTCGGAAGCTGCCCGCGTGGGCGCTCGGGATCAGCCTGGCCGCCAACCAGGCGTCGGCGATCTCGCTCGTCGGGGCACCTGCGTTCGTGGCGTTGCGGGCGGGCGGCGGGCTGGTGTGGCTGCAGTACGAGCTGGCGGTGCCACTGGCAATGGCGGCGCTGCTGTTGTGGGGGGTGCCGCTGCTGCGCCTGGCCAAGGGCGCCGAGGTCTACCAGGCGGTCGAGGTGCGCCTCGGAGTCGAGGCGCGGCGGACGCTGGCCGGGCTATTCCTCATTGGGCGGGGGCTCGGGGCGGGTGTCATTCTCTACGCATCGGCGCTGGTGGTCGAGGCGTGCAGCGGCTGGGGGCTCGACGTCAGCCTGCTGGTGGTGGGCCTGGTGGCGGTCGGCTACACCACCCTCGGCGGCCTGGTGGCGGACGTGCTGTCCGACGTCGTGCAGTTCGGGCTTCTGTGGGGCGGCACCGCGCTCGCGACGGTCGTGCTCGGCATCCGGCTGGCGCGGGAGGGAGCGCCGCTCGCCGCCATCGACCCGGCCCGGCTGGCCGCGCTCGACCTCGCGCACCACGGGATCGGCGACGGCGCGACGTTTGCGTTCTGGCCGATGCTGATCGGCGGATTCTTCCTCTACGTGTCGTACTACGGCTGCGACCAGACGCAGGCACAGCGGGTGCTGGCGGCGGCCGACGAGAAGATGGCGCGGCGCGCTCTCGTGGTTGCGGCGCTGGTCCGCTTCCCGTTGGTGCTGACGTACTGCCTGTTCGGGGTCATGCTGGCCGCGCTGCTGGCCGCGGAGCCGGCGTTCGCGCGGTCGCTGGCGGGGCTGCCGCCGGACGCACTGGTGCCCCGTTTCCTGGTGACCTACCTGCCGGCCGGGGTGCTGGGCGTGGCGGTGGCCGGGGTGCTGGCGGCGGCGCTGTCCTCGATCGATTCGGCGTTCAACTCGCTGTCGGCGGTGACGGTGGAGGAGCTGCTGCCGGCCTCCTGGCGCAGCCGGCCGCGTCGTCAGCTACTGGCCGCGCGGGCGGCGACCTTCGCCTGGGGCGTGCTGGCGGTGGTCGCCGGGATGGTGTTTTCGCGCGCCGGTGAGACCACCATCGAGCTCGTCAACCGCGTCGGCAGCGCCCTGTACGGGCCGGTGCTGGCGCTGTTCCTGCTCGCCTGGCGCTCGCGGCGGGCCGACGGGCGCTCGGCGGTGGCCGGGGCGGCGGCCGGCGTCGCCGCCAACCTGGCCCTGGCGGCGTGGGCGCCCGGGGTGTCGTGGCTGTGGTGGAACGTGTCCGGGTGCGCGGTGGCGCTGGCCGCCGGAGTCGCGCTCGGTCGTGGGAAGCAGCCGGTGGCGCCGCTCGCCAGCGAGCGGGGAACGCGCCGTCAGGCGCTGCTGCTGGTAGCCTACTTCGGGCTCATCGTGTCCCTGCTGGCGCTGATCACGGTGAGCGTTTGAGCGCGCCGCGGGTTTCGGTACTGCTGCCTGTGCGCGACGCAGCGCCGTACCTGGAGGCGTGCATCAGAAGCGTGGGGCGGCAGAGCTTCACGGGCTTCGAGGTGGTGACGGTCGATGACGGGTCGTCCGACGGCTCGGGGGCGCGGCTCGACGCCTGGGCACGCAGCGATCCCAGGGTCGTGGTGCTGCACCGCCCGGCGGCCGGCCTGGTCGCGGCGCTTAACACCGGCCTCGAGGCATGCCGCGCCGGCATCGTGGCGCGGATGGACGCCGATGACGCCGCCCATCCGCGGCGGCTGGAGGAGCAGGTGCGCCTGCTCGACCGCCACCCCGAGGTGGGCGTGGCCTCGTGCATGGTGTGCCACGTACCGGTGCACAGGGTGGGGGAGGGCGCGCGCCTGTACGCGCGCTGGCTCAACCATCTCCTGACCCACGCCGACGTGATGCGCGAGCGGTTCGTCGAGAGCCCAATCGCCCACCCGAGCGCGGTCGTGCGGCGAGGCCTGCTCGAGCGGATCGGCGGCTACCGTGACGTCGGCTGGCCGGAGGACTATGACCTCTGGCTGCGCCTCGCCGAGGCCGGCGCGGTGTTCGCGAAGGTGCCAAGAGTGCTGTACTTCTGGCGCGACCACGCGGACCGGCTGACGCGCCGCGACTACCGCTACGCCAAGGAGATGTTCCTGCGCTGCAAGGCGCACTTCCTGGCCCGCGGCCCGCTCGCCGGTGGCCGCCCCGTGATCGTGTGGGGAGCGGGGCCGACCGGCCGCCGCCTGGCGCGCGCCCTTGAAGGCGAGGATGTGCGCCCGGCCGCCTTCGTCGACATCGACCCGGCCAAGGTCGGTCGCGTGGTTCGCGGCCAACAGGTGCACCCGCCCGGGAAGCTGGCTGACCTGCTCGGCCCGGACACCGTCGTCCTTGCCGCCGTCGCCTCGCGCGGCGCCCGCGACGAGATCCGCAAACGTCTCCGAGGACTCGGGCTGGTTGAAGGCGAGGGGTTCTGGTGCGCGTCGTAGAAGAGGAAAAGTGATTAAGTGATTAAGTAATTAGGTGATTAGGTCCCCCGCCCGCCCAGATCCTTCGTCGGTCGCAGACTCCCTCCTCAGGATGACTCGGGGTAGGCGCGTCCTTCAGGGCGCGCCCCCAGGCTACGACAGCGGGACCGGCTCTCACCGGGCTCGTCCCACGATGTTGGGGGCGGGCGCTGAAGCACCCGCCTACGGAACCTCCTGTGACCGGTACCTCGGGCCCCTCACGCCCGTTTGAGCGCAGCATTCTCCGGAACGCGCTACAAGCCGGGCTCTCCGCGTGGGTGGGGGTCGTCTCCCGTTTTCCGTTTTCCGTTTCCCGTCTTCCTTCCCCGGGTGGGTGGGGCAACCTAGTCACCTAATCACCTAGTTACCTCGTCACTTCTCCGATCAAAACAGTGCCGCCGTCGTCAGGGTCGCGACGAAGCCGGAGCCGTCGTCGGGAAAGGCGATCTCGATGCGCAGCAGGTGAGCGAGGCCGATCCGCGGGAGGTCGACCAGCAGACCGACGCCGGCGTCCTTGCGGATGCCATCTGTGTCGCGGCCGACCCGCGGCCGCCAGGTCGCGCCGGCGTCGACGAAGCCGACGAAGCCGATCGAGAAGAAGTGCAGCACGTCCTCCATGAGGAGGGCGCGGTACTGCACGTTCAGGACGGCGCGGCCGCTGCCGTCGAAGGTGTCGGGGTCCCAGCCGCGCAGTCCGACGTCGGTGCCGAGCGTGAGCTGGGTGTTGCGGTCCGGCCGCCAGCTGTTCTCGACCAGCAGCCGGCCCTGCCAGCCGCGGCGGCCGATCTGGGCGGCGGCGACCTGGAAGCCAGCGCGGACGTTCCTGGGGCCGGTCGGGTCCTGGCGCCCGGAGAGCCAGGAGCGGCCGAGCAGGAGCCAGTTGCCGCTGCGGTGAGCAAGCGACAGGTCGGAGTCGAGCAGGAACCGGCGCACGTCGCCACCGAAGGCCGGGAGGGAGGTCGTCAGAGCGATGTTGAAGGTGGGCCCCAGGCCCACGTCCTCCTGCACCGACCAGGCGCGGAACCCGCGCAGGACCAGGAAGCGGTCGGGGATCTGCTGGTAAGCGAAGCGGAGGCCGTCGACGAGTAGGTTCTCGGGGTCCTGGTAGGGCGCGCCGGTGTCCTCCATGTGCCAGTCGGCGAATCGCTGTGAGTGGTGGTCGAAGCCGACGGTGAGCCGTCGGGTGATGTCGTGGTCGCCGGGCAGGCGCACGCCGCCCCACACGCGCCAAGCTCGGACGTCGTTGACTCCGGAAACAACGACGTCACCGTCGGAGTAGAGGTGGTCGATCAGCTGAACCCGCGACCACTCCGCCCCAAACGTCGCCTTGTCGGCCAGGGAGTAGAAGGGACGCTCGACGTGCCAGGTGTCGGTGAAGCCGTCGGTGGAGTCCTCGTGCTTGATCGTGGCCTGCCACTTTCGGCCCAGGAGGAACGGGTCGAAGTAGGTGTAGGTCCACGAGTCGCGCTCCGGTTCGGACCGGTAGGTGATATCCGCGGTGCGCCCGAGCCCGAGGAGGTTGTTCTCCGTGATGCTGAAGCCGTAGCGGTTGCGGTGGCCGGCCAGGCCGGCTTCGCCCCCGACCTCGAGCGTCCACAGGTCGCGGGTCTCGACCGTGACCTCGACCCCGCCCGGGACGCGCGAGGCCTCGATGTGGACCGGGTTGAGGAACCCCCACGAGCGCAGCAGGCGTGCGCTCTCGGCGGCGCGGGCGGCTGAGTACTGGTCGCCCTCGTGGAACAGCAGGGCGTGGCGGATGAAGCTCTTGCGGGTCACGATGTGCAAGGCGTTGGCGGCCCGGTATGGCCAGGCCGAGGTAGCGGGGTCGCTGGTGTCGAAGATGTTGTGGCGGATGATGCGGATGGAGACGATCTTGAGGCCGTCGAGGTCGGGGCTCGGTTCCGCGACGAGTGTGTCGCCCGCCGCCGCCAGACCGGTACCGAGCAGCAGGGCCAGGATGGTGGTGATTGCGGCGACCTCGAGAGCGTGTGACAGGCGCCATCGCGCCAAGCCGGCCGGCTGCCCGCACGGCCCGGGAGCGCACCTGCGGGGCCAGTCGCGCGTAACCGGTCGGCGCGGCCTAATCATGTGCGCAGAGCGCCGTGCCGGGGAGCTGCGGGATCCGCAGCAGTGACCGGCGTATCGCCGCTGTCAGGCGATCGCTGGCGGGTGATCCGAGCTGGTTCCGCGGCAGCGCCACACGCCCATTGTGGCAGAGACGAGGTGCCGCCCGCCACCCGGCGAGTGCGACGGCCGTCACCGGAGGGGCGCCCTGTATCTGGCTGCCGGGCCCTGCGACGTCTGCAGCGCTCGGGTCCGAAGCGCTAGGGCATTCGGGACGGCGTCCAGCTGTTGTCTGGAGATGGACACTGGAGGAGCTCGCCCATGGAACGGTTCTTCGTTTGCCTCGCCGGGGTGCTCGGCGCGCTCGGGGTGATGGCCGGCGCCTTCGCCGCCCATGGACTGAGGGCTCACCTGGCGCCGCGCATGTTGGAGGTCTTCGAGACCGGCGCGCGGTACCAGATGTACCACGCGCTCGCGCTGCTCGCGGTAGGGCTGCTGCTGGCTCGACGAGCCCACCCCGCGGTCACCGTTGCGGGATGGCTGTTCGCGGCCGGCGTGGTCCTGTTCTCGGGCAGCCTCTACCTGCTGGCGGTGACCGGCGTGCGCTGGCTGGGGGCGATCACCCCGGCCGGCGGCCTGTCGTTCATCGCCGGCTGGTTGCTGCTGGCGTGGGGCGGTTGGCGTGGGGCAACGGACGCCTCGAGCAGCGAGACCTGAGCCTTGATTCTCCGCCCGCCCGGGGCAATGGGGGGGCGCCCGCCATGCGCGGTGCGGTCTCCGGGCGGGCGGAGGTTCTAGCCCGGGTCATCCGCCCGCGATCTACTGCGAACGGCGATACGCCAGCCATCGCCGTGCTCTTCACGTCGCGCTCTCCTCAACGTACAGGAAGTACGCCTTCGTCAGCGCGACGCTCAGATCCCAGCGCTGACAGGCGTCTCGCCGCTCTCGCTACGATCGCGCCCGGATAACCCAGGCTTGGAGAACACTGCGGCGTGCTCCGGCGCGGGAAAATGCACATCTGGCGCCCGTCTCACGAACCTCGCTACGAACGATCCCTTCACCCGGACCGCGCAGTAACGACCCTCTCCCCGGTGTCATCTTGATGAGCGAGCCCGGCGAGCGAAGAAGGATCTGGGTGGGGGATGGGTGGTGTGGCTGGTTGAGCCGGGAACCGGATAGTGCATCAGCAAAGGGCCGGTTCTCCGGAGCTCCGGCGGCCGCGCGTTCGCGTGGCGACCGTGCCGGGGGCTGGGGTAGGCGCGTCCTTCAGGGCGCGCCCCCAGACTGCTCCGCCGGGACGCGGTATCATCGGGCTCGTCCGACGGCGCTGGGGGCGGGCGCTGAAGCACCCGCCTACGGAACCTCTTGCAGCCCAGCCTCCGCGCCCGCTACGTCCGGTTGAACGCACCCTGCTCTGAAGCACTCTGCGCCCGCGTTTCTTGGGCAGGCGGGGGCCGTCTAGCGTCTAGCGTCTGGCGTTTCCCGTTTCCCGTCTTCCGTTTCCCTTCTGGGCGGGCGGGACCTCCTCACTTTCTCACCTCCTCACCTCCCGGGTGGGCGGGGGGCAGGGGCTCCTCCAACAGCTGCCCGTGTTGCAACGACCACAGCCGCGCGTACAGCCCGCCAGCTTCGAGGAGCTCGTGGTGGCGGCCGCGGGCGACGATGCGGCCGCGGTCGAGGACGACGATCTCGTCAAAGCGTTCCATGGCGACCAGCCGGTGCGTGATCGTGAGAGTGCTGCGGCCGGCGGTCGCCTCGTGGATCGCCGATAGGACCTCCCGCTCGGTGACCGCGTCGAGGTTGGCGGTCGGCTCGTCGAGCAGCAGCAGCGGCGGGCCGGCGAGGAGGGCACGGGCGAGCGCGAGGCGTTGGCGCTGGCCACCGGACAGCTGCAGCCCCTGCTCGCCGATCCAGGTGTCGAGTCCGTCCTGCAGACCGGCGACGAAGGCGGCGAGACGCCCCCTCTCGAGCGCGGCCCAGAGCTCGGCGTCGCTGGCGTCGGGCCTCGCGAGCAGCAGGTTGTCGCGAACGCTGGCCGCAAACAGGTGGGTGCTTTGCGAGACCATGCCGAGAGCACGCCGGACGTCCTCCTGGCGGTAGCGGCGGATGTCATGGCCCCACAGCTCGATTCGTCCTTCCCAACCTTCCCAGAAGCGCAGCAGGAGGGCGGCGAGAGTCGACTTGCCGGCGCCGCTGGGGCCGACCAGGGCCAGGCTCCCGCCTGCCCGGAGCTCGAGATCGATCCCGTCGAGAGCGGGCGCCGGCGACCCCGGATAGGCAAAACACAGGCCGCTGATGCGTACCGGGGAGGCATCCGAGACCTCGCTCAGTGGCAGCGGCTCGGCCGGATCGGTGACCGCTGGGTCGGCGTCGGCAATCTCGAGCAGCCGCCGTGCCGCCGCCAGCTGCCCCTCCAGGTACTGGGCCGCCGCCGGCAGCGTCTGCACGGCCTCGAAGCTGGCCAGCGCGGCCAGCGTCAGCACCGCCAGCGAGACCCCGTCGAAGCGCGCCGCCCGCACCATCGGCACCGCCAGCACCAGCAGACACCACGTGCCGAGGTTGGCGACCAGGGTCCCCGAGGCGGCATCGAGGGCGTCGATCCGGCCCATCCGGGTCTGCGCCGCGGCCAGCTCGTTTCCGAGGACGGCCACCCGCTCGACGGCGGCGCCCTCGGCCCCGCACGCCAGCAGGTCGGGAAGCCCTTGCACGGATTCGACCACAGCCTGGTGGATCTCGGCCGCCAGCGCCCGCTGGCGCGGGCCGACGCCACGGCTCAGCCTGCGCATGACAAGCGGCGCCGCGACGCCGCCGAGGGCGAAGAAGGCCAGGTAGGCGGCGGCCAGCTCTGGATGGTAACGGGAGAGGAATCCGGCGGTCACGGCGGCCACGCCGAGCGCCACCAACGGCGGCGCGAAAGCGCGGACGAACAGCTCCTCGAGAGCCTCGACGTCGGAGATCGCACGCGCCAGCAGGTCGCCGCTGCGGGCGCCGCCGAGCCGCGCCGGGGCCAGCGGCTCGATCGCTGTGTAGAACCAGACCCGCAGGCGGGCCAGGATGCGGAAGGTCAGGTCGTGGGAGACCAGTCGCTCGCCGTAGCGGAAGACGCCGCGCGAGATGCCGAAGAAGCGCACGCCGACGATTGCGACCTCGAGCTCGGCGATCGAGGGGTGGAGAGCGGCGGCGGCGATGATGAACGCAGAGGCGGCCATCAGGCCGACGCTCGAGAGGACGGTCGCGGCGCCGAGGGCGGTGGCCAGCAACACCCCGCGCCAGTGGGGGAGAACCAGCCCGACGAGGCGTCGCAGCGGGCTCATGCGGCCACCCCGGAGGCGGCCAGGAGCCGCCGGTACGGGCCGCTGCGGGCGGCGAGCTGGTCGTGGGAGCCGCGGTCGGCGATGCGGCCCTGCTCGAGCACGAGGATGGTGTCGGCGCGGCGGACGGTGGCCAGGCGGTGGGCGATGACGAGCGCCGAGCGGCCCTCGACCAACCTCTCGGTCGCTTCCCGCAGGCGCGCCTCGAGCTCCGGGTCGAGGTGGGAGGTGGCCTCGTCGAGGACCAGGATCGGCGCGTCCTTGAGGAACGCGCGGGCCAACGCCAGGCGCTGCGCCTGGCCACCAGAAAGCCGCACACCGCGCTCACCGATCTGGGTCTGGAGGCCGGACGGCAGCTCGTGGATCAGCTGGCCCGCCTGGGCTGCGCGCACCGCCGCCTCGACCTCGGCGTCTGACGCGCCGGGACGGGCGAGGCGGACATTGTCGGCCACCGTGCCCGCAAACAGGTAGGGGCGCTGTGGCACCCACGCGATCCGCTCCCGCCACCGTTCGGGAGACAGCTCCTCGAACGTGACGCCGTCGGCGGTGATGCGGCCGGCCGTCGGGTCGGCGAAGCGCAACAGGAGGTGGGCGATGGTGCTCTTGCCGGCGCCGGTCGGGCCGACCACGGCGACGGTGCAGCCGGGCTCGAGCTCAAAGCCGATGCCCTGCACCGCGAACGGCGCCGGGGTGTCGGCAGGCCGGCCTCGCCCGGGGTAGGCGAAGGCGACGTCTTCGAAGCGGATCACGGGCTTCGCCCCGACCTCGGCGGAGCGGTCGCCACGGGTGCGCACCGGGACCGGCGTCTCGAGGATGTCGAGGATGCGGGCGGCCGCATTGACCCCGGCCAGGCCGGCGTGGAAGCGGCTTCCCAGCAGGCGCAGTGGCAGGTAGAACTCGGGCGCCAGCAGGAGGACGAAGAACGCCTCGCGGAAGGCGAGGTGGCCGTAGAGCAGGCGCAGGCCGACCTCGACCGCCACCACAGCGGTGCTGATGGTGGCCATCATCTCGAGCGCCAGGGCCGACAGGAAGGCAACCCTCAGCACGCCCATCGTCGCCTGCCGGAAGCGGTCGGTGATGCGTTGGATCACCTTCGCTTGCTCGCGGCTGCGGCCGAGGATCTTGAGCGCGGTCAGCCCCTGCAGGACGTCAAGGAAGTGGGCGCCCATGCGGGCGAGGGCCTGCCACTGGCGGCGGCTCTTGGACTCCGCTGCCTTGCCGATCAGGATCATCAGGATCGGAATCGCCGGCGCGGTCGCCAGCAGCACGATGCCGGACAGCAGGTCACGGGCGAGAACGAGCGCCGCCACCATCAGCGGGATCAACGCGGCCAGCGCGAGCTGGGGCAGGTAGCGGCGCAGGTAGGTGTCGAGCGCCTCGATGCCGTCGACCAGGATTGTGCTGAGCTCACCGGTGCGCTCGCCAGTGGCAGCAACTGGACCGAGACGCACGAGGTGGGCTGCGAGGCGGTTGCGAAGGCCGGTCTTGACGCCGATCGCGAATAGCGCCGCGGTCGCCTCGCCGGCCCAGGTCAAGGCGGCGCGGAGGACGATCGCGGCGGCCAGCCGGACGACGAGCGGCATGACGGCGGCCAGCGTGGCCCCGTCGAGGAAGACGCGGGCGACGATGCCGCTGAGCTCGTACGCGGCCGCCACCGTGGCGAGCCCGGCGCCAACACCTAAGGCTACGGCCAAGACCAGCCGCGGCCGTCCCGGGGCCGTCAGCCGAAGCAGCTTCGCATCAACGTGCATGCCGCCATGTTAAGCAATCTGATGCCCGGGCCAATCCAGGGCCTGGCTTTCTCCAGAGCTCCGGGGGCTGCACGGTCGCGTGGAAAACGGCCCCGGTGCTTCGGCGGCCGAGCGTTCGCGTAGCGAACGCCCGTCTCGCGTCTCCGGCGGTCGCGAGGCGGAGGTTTGGGATGAGCGACTTCGGGGCGACCGCCGGAGCCCGCTCGAGCCGCCTCCCTCAATCTTGAAACGGATACTTCTCACGCCAAGGGCCGAGGGAGCCCCCCTTGACGTTTCTCGCCCGCAGGTCTCGCTGGTGATGGCGCTCCAGAGAAACATCAAGGACGGCACGCCCGATTGAGCGCACCATTCTCTGGAACGCGTTGATCTGGCTTTCTGCGGGCGGGTGGGGGAGCGTTTCCCGTCTCCCCGGGTGGGCGGGGGAACCTAATCACATGATCACCTAGCAACTCAATCACCTCCCCGGGTGGGCGGGGGTCTCCGTCACTCCATCACTCCGTCACTCCATCACTCCGTCACCGGGTGGGTGAGGGTCAGTACTCCAAATGCGACTCCACCGTCAGACGCTTGCGAAACACCCAGTACGACCACGCCTGGTAGGCGAGCACAAACGGTACCAGAGTCAGGGCGACGATGGTCATGACCTTGAGCGTGTAGGGGCTCGACGAGGCGTTGTGGATGGTCAGGCTCCACGCGGGGTCGAGGCTCGAGACGATCAGGCGCGGGAACAGGCCCATGAAGATGGTGATGGTGGTGAAGGCGACCGAGACGCCGGTCAGGATGAACGCCCATCCCTCACGCTCCTTCTTGATGAAGTAGCGGACGAACAGCAGCGCGAGAACGGCGGTGGCCGGCACGACGCCGGGGTCGTAGCCGAGGCGCGCCAGGACGTCGGTCATGAGCGCGGTCAGGAGCGCGAGCAGGAACACCAGGCCGGTGGCGGGGAGCCATAGCTTGGCGGCGATGGCCCGTGCCCGGTGGCGCAGATCGCCGTCGGTCTTGAGGGCCAGGAACACCGCTCCGTGCAGGGTGAACAGTGCGACGGCGGCCAGCCCGCCGGCGAGCGCGTACGGGTTGAGGAGCGTGAAGAAGCTGCCGACGTAGGTCATGTCAGCGTCGATCGGCACGCCGTGCAGCAGGTTGCAGATAGCGACTCCCCACAGCAGGGCCGGGACCAGGCTGCCGACGAAGATGATCCAGTCCCAGCGGCCGCGCCAGCGGGGGCTGTCGATCTTGCTGCGGAACTCGAACGCCACGCCACGTACGATGAGCGCCAGCAGCAGCAGCACCAGAGCCAGGTAGAAGCCGGAGAAGAGCGTGGCGTAGAAGGCCGGGAAAGCGGCGAACGAGGCGCCGCCGGCAGTGATCATCCACACCTCGTTGCCGTCCCACACGGGGCCGATGGTGTTGATGATGACCCGCCGCTCGGTGTCGTTGCGGCCCAGGAACGGGAGCAGGATGCCGACGCCGTAGTCAAAGCCCTCGAGGAAGAAGAAGCCGACGAACAGTACCGTGATGAGGATGAACCACAGGGTGTTGAGATCCATGCTGCACCTCCTCCGATCAACCGGCCTCGGCCGGGGCCGCGGTTGGAGCTTGCTCGGGAACACCGGCTGTGGCGAAGTGCTTCAGCAGGTAGATGTCCACCGCCATCAGGATCCCGTAGACGAGTGTGAAGGCAACCAGCGAGAAGCCGACCTCTGCCGCTGACACGTTGGGGGACACGGCGTCCTTGGTCTTCAGCAGCCCGAACACGATCCACGGCTGGCGTGCGATCTCGGTGAAGATCCAGCCGGTGGTGTTTGCGAGGTACGGCAGAGCGATCGCCCACAGCATGTACTTGAGCAGTCGCGGGGAGTCCAGCGTCTTCTCCTTCATGACCGCTCGCAGGCTCAACAGCAGCAGCGCGAGCATCAGGAACCCCGCCCCGACCATGATCCGGAAGGTCCAGTACGAGATCGCCACCGGCGGCACGTAGTCGCCGGGACCGTAGCGCTGCACGTAGTCGTCCTGGAGGTTGTTGATTCCTTCGACCGCCCCCGAGAACCTGTTGTGGGCCAGGAAGCTGAGCAGCCCCGGGATCCGGATCGCGAACACGTCCTTGCGCTCGTGCTCGTTGCCGATGGTGAAGATCGACATCGCAGCCGGGTCCTCGGTGTTCCACAGGGCCTCGGCGGCGGCCATCTTCATCGGCTGAATGCGGGTCATGTACTGCGCCTGGGTGTGGCCGACCAAGATCACGGCCGCGGTACCGATGAGCCCATAGACGACCGCCCATCTGAACGACCGCCGGAACACCTCGATCTCGGGCGAGCGCCTCATCAGGTGGTACGCGGAGATGCCGGCGACGAAGAACGCTGCGGTCGCGATGGAGGCCGTGAAGACATGCGGCCACTGCACCCAGACATGGCCGTTGCCCAGCAGCGCCCAGAAGTCGGCCATCTCGGCACGGCCATGGCGCAGCACGTAGCCGGTCGGCTTCTGCATGAACGAGTTGGCGACCAGGATCCAGAGGGCCGACAGGTTGGCGCCGATGGCGACCAGCCAGGCGACGGTGGCGTGCACCTTCGGCGACAGCCGGTCCCAGCCGAAGATCCACACGCCGAGGAATGTCGACTCGATGTAGAAGGCGAGCAGCGCCTCGATCGCCAGCGGCGCGCCGAAGATGTCACCCATGAACCGCGAGTACTCCGACCAGTTCATGCCGAACTGGAACTCCTGCACGATGCCGGTGACCACACCGAGGGCGAAGTTGATCAGGAACAACTTGCCCCAGAACCGGGTCATCTTGCGGTATGTCTCGTCACCGCTGCGGACGTACTTGGTTTCCATGATCGCGATCAGCACCGACAGACCGAGGGTCAGCGGCACGAAGAAGAAGTGGTAGACGGTGGTGATCGCGAACTGCCACCGCGCCAGGAGCAACGCATCCATGGGCGACCTCCTCCCTGTGAGTCGTTCTCATCTCGCGCTTCGCGAATGATACCTTAGACCAATCTCATTTGCGACAGTCTCCGGAGCGCTCTGGAGCTCCACTTTCCGGGAGGGTGAGGGTATGTCTTCCGTCTCCCGTTTCCGTCCCGGGTGGGTGGGGGACTCCGTTACTCCGTCACCGGGCGGGTGGGTGGGAGCTATACTGTGCCTGCTCCTCCGTCGGCCCGGACGACGGTTGGGAGCAGGAGGTCATTCATGAACCACGCGGTGTGTACACGTACGACCCTGGCCCTGCTCATGTTGGTGGCGGCGACAGCCGCCGCGCAGGAGCAACCCACGCCCCCGCCCGCGCCCTCGGCGATGCCCGGACAGGCAGCGCCGTCGGCGAGCCCGGGGCAGAAGGTCGTGGCCAGCTACTCTCTTGGCGACGTCACGGAGGCCGAGCTCGATCGTGTCGTGGCGCCTTCACTCGCCCAGCTGAAGAGCCAGGAGTACCAGATCAAGGAGAAGGCGATTCGGCAGATCGTGGCCGAGCGGCTACTGCGGGCGGCAGCGCTGAAGGCCGGCCAGACCCGTGACCAGTACTATGCGGAGCAGATCACGAGCAAGGTGGTCGATCCGCCGAAGGAGCGCGTCGACCAGATCCTCAAGCAGTACGGCGCGCGGATTCCCGGAACCGAGGACCAGAAGCGCGAGCGGGTGGTCGAAGCGCTCAAGCAGCAGCAGACCCAGCAGCTCGAGACCGCGCTCAAGGACAAGCTCCTGGCCGGGGCCGACCTTCAGGTCAAGCTCGAGCCGCCGCGGTTCCCGGTTGCCATCGATCCCACCGACCCGACCCGCGGGCCAGCGGACGCACCAGTGACGATCGTCGAGTTTTCCGACTTCCAGTGCCCGTTCTGCGCCCGCTCCCAGACGACGCTGACCAAGCTGTGGAACGAGTACCCGGGCAAGCTCCGGATGGTGTTCAAGGACATGCCGTCGCCGGGGCACCCACGGGCGCGGCCGGCTGCCGAGGCAGCGGCCTGCGCGCAGCAGCAGGGCAAGTTCTGGGAGCTGTACGAGTGGTTGTTCCAAAACCAGAAGGACCTGAGCGACGACGCCATCGCCAAGGAGGCCAAGGCGCTCGGGCTCGACATGGATGCCTTCAACGCCTGCCTCTCGAAGCACGAGGCGGACCAGCAGATCAACGCCGACCTGAGAGAGGCCCAGCTGCTCGGAGCCACCGGCACGCCGACGTTCTTCATCAACGGGCGCATGCTCAGCGGCGCGCAGCCGGCATCGGAGTTCGAGAGCATCATCAACGACGAGCTGGCGCATGCCGGCACGGCCGCGAAGACGGGACAGTCGGCACAGCAGGAGCAGAAGTCAGAGGGTGAAGGTCCCTCCCCCGGGAAGGTCGTAATCAACTAGTAAGGACCCGGGCTGTCCTTTCCGCTCGAGCTCCGCTTCAGCCTCCGGTGAGAGCTATCAGGGCCTCCTCTGGGTTTTGAGTCTCGTGAGGTCCGGCCGGAGGCCATGTTCGTAGCGAGCTTCGCGAGACGGGCGTCAGATGTGCGTTTTCTCGCGCCGGAGCACGCCGCAGGCGTACCGGCAGGTACGTTGGAGGCGTGCGGCAAACGAAAAACGGAAAGCTGGCCCCGTATCGCGGATCGCAGCCGAACAGGGGCCCCGGCCGGGCCTCTACTTGTCGTCCTCGACAATGACGGCGGTACCGTAGGCGAGGAGCTCGGCTGCGCCCTTCATGACCTCGGTGGTCATGAAGCGGACACAGACGACGGCGTTGGCACCGAGCTCCTTCGCCTCCTCGATCATCCGGTCCAGCGCCTGTTCCCTGGTCTCGGCCATCATCTTCGTGTACTCGCTGACCTCGCCGCCGACCACGTTGCGGAAGATGGCCATGATGTCCTTGCCGATGTTGCGGGCTCTGATCGTGTTGCCCCTCGCCATCCCCAGCGTGCGCACGACTCTCTTGCCGGCAATGTGGTCGGTGGTGGTGATGATCATCGTTTGACCTCCCGGTAGCGATCGGTCTTGGCGTCGCGGAGACGGTCGAAGAGCACGGACAGGAAGAGCAGCACCAAGGCCGCGATGCCGCCGAAGGTCAGAATGCGGTCGAACGCGCCATGAACGCCGCGCCAGGTCTCCCACAGGCCGTAACCGGTTACCAGGACGAGCCAGGGGATTACCAACCACCAGCCGAGCCGGCGGAGCAGCGAGCTGCCGCCGCTGCGTGGGAGCTCGTCCCACTGGATGTCGGGCGGCGGCGTAAAACGGGTGCTCATCGTAGCCTCCCGGTTCCGTTCGAGATCGTCGAACAGCTCCTTGCAGTGCGGGCAGTTCTGGAGGTGGACCGACACCCGCTGCTCGTCACCCTGCGTCAGCTCGCCGTCGAGATAGCCGCTGAGCAGCCTGTCGTCGAAACCGCTTGGGCACCGGTCAGGCATCGTCGTCCTCCTCGGCCGGGCTGCCGGCCCGCTGCCTGACCGCCGCTCGCAGCATCCGCCGGCCACGGTGCAGGCGCGACATGACGGTGCCCCGCGGCAGCCGGAGGACGCGGGCGATCTCCGAGTAGGCCAGGTCCTGGTAGTCCCGCAGGACCACCACCTCGCGGTAGTGGGTGGGAATCCGCTGCAGCTCCTCCCACAGCATCTTCTGAAGCTCGTGGCGAGCCGTCCACTCCTCTGGGCTCGCCGCCCCGTCGGCAACCTGCACCTGCACCGGGTGCTCGTCGTCATCGAGCGATGTGGTACGACGGATGCGACGGCGGCGCAGCCGGTCACGGTACAGGTTGCGGACGATCCGAAACAGCCACGGCCGCAGAGGGCGGCCAGTGTCGAAGCGGTCGAGCGAGGCGAAGAAGCGCACCATCGCATCCTGCGCCAGGTCCTTTGCGTCCTCGCGGTTGCCGCTCAGCTGGAGGGCCGCCAGGAACGCCAGGCGGTGGCAGAACTGGGCCAACTGCTCGCGCGCGGCGACGTCGCCCTCACGGGCACCATCGACCCACTGCCGCTCAAGCGCGGGCGCATCCGGGACGGTCAAGGTCATGGTCGCGCTCACGGGAGATTGTACGCTCCCCGCGAGGAGATATTCCGTTGCTCAGCCCGCCCGGCTTCTCCGGGCAGGTGGAGGCCGTCTTCCATCTCCCGTTTCCCCCGGGTGGGCGGGGGCACGTCTTGCGTCTTGCTTCTAGCGTCTAGCGATGTTCGGGCGGGCGGGGGCCTCCGTCACCCCATCACTCCGTCACCGGCTGGGCGGGGGCACGTCTTGCGTCTTGCTTCTAGCGTCTAGCGATGTTCGGGCGGGCGGGGGCCTCCGTCACCCCATCACTCCGTCACCGGCTGGGTGGGGGACCGTCTCGCATCTCGCATCTCACGTCTCGCCTCCTGGGCGGGTGGGGGAACCTAATCACTTAATTACTTAATAACTTAATCACTTGGATCGATGGTAGGGGCCTTCTTACTTTCCCACTCTCTCACCTCCCTGCCCACTGCAGCGCCACCACCGTCTGTGGTATCTCTTCCTCATGGACTTGGAACGCCGCCTCGCCGACCATGTCGTCGTCTCCGACGGCGCGATGGGTTCGGAGCTCTTGGCTCGCCTGCCCGATGCTCCCCGTCTCGACACCGCTGCACTCGAGCATCCCGACCAGGTGCTGGCGATCCACCTCGACTATCTGGCGGCGGGTGCGGAGATCCTCCAGACCGCGACCTTCGGCACCTCAAGGCCCCGCCTTCAGCGGCTCTACGCGGACTCCGAGACCGAGAGCCTGAACGCAGCGGCGGTCAAGCTCGCGAGGGAGGCGCGCGAGGTGGCGGGCGTCGATTGCCTGGTAGCCGGCTCGATCGGCCCCCTGACCGGCCTCCTCGACCCGGACTCCCCCGAAGACCGCGCCCTCATGGTGTCGGCGCTCGCCGAGCAGGCGGGCATTCTGGCCGGACGTGGCGCCGACCTGCTGGTGCTGGAGAGCTTCTTTCGCCTCGACGAGCTGGAGCTGGCGGTCGAGGCCGTTCGCGGCGTGACCAAGCTGCCGGTGATTGCGCTGCTGACCTTTCCTTCGGAGCGTCCCCCGCACCCATGGGCCGAGCACGCGGCACTGGTTGCGCGCGCCGCCGAGCTCGACGTGCAGGCTGCGGGTGTCGGCTGCGCACCGGGGCCTCTCGGTGCGCTCGAGATCCTCGAGCGCATCCCCGAGGTGCGCCGGCCGCTGGCGGCGCAACCGAATGCGGGAATGGTCGTTTACCGTCCTGGAAGCCGGCTGCTGTCACCCGCCACGCCACAGTACCTGGCCCAGTTTGCGAGACGTGCCGCCGCCCTCGGCGCCGCGCTCGTTGGCGGCTGCTGCGGCACGGGTCCCGAGCACATCCGGGCCATCGCCGACGCCGTGGCCGGCCTCAAGCCGCAGCGCCGTCGCGGTGCGGCGGTGTCCGTGATCGAGGCTCCCGAACCCCCGAAACGAAGAGAGCCGTCATCGTCGCTCGCCACCAAGCTGTCGGAAGGGCGGTTCGTGCGCGTGGTCCAGATCGATCCTCCGAAGGGCGCCAACTCAGACCGCATCATCGAGGCCGTCCGCCAGATGGCGGACCACCCCGATGTCGACGCCGTCGACATCAACTCCAACCCGCTGGCGCGGCTGCGGATGGACTCTCTGTGGCTGGCCGCAGAGATCGAGCGCAGGACCGGCGTCGAGACCATGCCTCACGTCACGCCGCGCGATGCCGGGATCATGGGCATCGAGGCGCAGCTGCTCGGCGCCTGGCGGCACGGCATCCGCAACCTCCTGGCGATCAGCGGCGATCCCTCCCAGCTCGGCGACTACCCCGGTCAGTACGACGTCAACCAGGTCGACATCTTCGAGCTCGTGCGTGCCATCAGCCGTCTCGCCGAGGGTAGCGATTGGACCGGCAACCCGATCGGCGATCCGCCCGCCTTCAACGTCGGCGTGGCCGTCAACCCGAACGATGACATCGAGCGCGAGGCCGAGCGCCTGCAGCGCAAGGTGGATGCGGGGGCCCGCTTCGCGATGTTCCAGGTGTTCTTCGAGTGGGGCCCCTGGGAGCGCCTGCTGGAGCGTCTTGGTGGCCGGCTGCCGGTGCCGGCGCTGGCCCCGATCTGGCCCCTCAACTCACACAAGCTTGCGTTGCGCCTGCACTACGAGGTGCCCGGGATCGTCGTTCCGGCGAGCCTCCTCGACGATTTGGAAAGGGCCGGTCCGGAGGCCGCCGAGGTCGGCCGGCGGCATGCGCTGAAGATGCTCGCGGAGGCCCCGCAGCGCGCCCAGGGGGTTTACATCATCGCCCCGTTCAAGAGCCCGGAGAGGATCCTGGACCTGTTGGGGTGACCCCGCCCACCCGCCCAGACGACACAGGCGTAGCGCAGAGGCTCCAGACACGGTCCACGAGCTCATGGTCCCCGCCACGGCAGATCCGCGGCCTGCGGCCGCACTCCTCGGGGACGATCAGCCCGATCCCGAGGAGGACCTCGATCCGGTCTTCTCGTCCCGAGGGCGCGCTTCGCTCGGATCTGCTGAGCCCGGATCATCCGGTCGCAATCTACTGCGACCGGCGATACGCCAGCCAGGGCTGTGCTCTTCGCGTCTCGCTGTCCTCAACATACAGGAAGTATGCCTCCGGCAGCTCGATGCTCAGAACCTAGCCCTGACAAGCGTCTCGCCGGTCTCGCTACGATCGCGCCCGGACAACCCGGGCTAGGAGATTCTCTGGACTCTGATCTTCGGTCCTCTCGGGCCCCCCGCCGCCCGCTACGGGATGGCCGCTCGCCTCCTGCCGTTCCATCCCCGCCCCTCCGCGGTACCGTCCCTGGGGACAAAGCGCTCCACGCCTCCGTTTTCCGGGCGGGTGGGGGGGCGTTTCCCGTTTTCCGTCTTCCGTTTCCCTCAGGTGGGCGGGGGAACCTAATCACCTAATCACTCAATTACTTAGTCACAGGTCAGAGGCCAACTATCGCGGATTGCAGCCGAGCGGGCTCTCCGCCCGGGCCTCCAACGGGCCTACGCGATGTACTTGGCGTCGGGGTGGTGGAAGACCACTGCGGAGACGGAGGCTTCGGGGCTCATCATGAGGCCTTCGGTGACCTCGATGCCGATTTCGTCCGCCGCCAGCAGCCGCATGAGGTCGCGCTGCGGCTCGAGGTCGGGACAGGCGGGGTAGCCGAAGGAGAGCCGGATTCCGCGGTAGCGGGCGCGAAAGACCTCCTCCCGTGTCAGCTCCTCGGAGTCCGGGAAACCCCACAGGTCGCGCAGCCGCCGGTGCAGCCATTCGGCAGTCGCCTCTGCGGTCTCCAGCGCCAGCGCCTCGAGGGCGAAGGCGTCGAGCAACCGGCCCTCCTGGCGCAGGCTGTACGCCACCCGTTGGTAGTGCCTGCCGACGGTCACCGCCATCAGGGCGACGGTATCGGCAGCTTCGGGATCGGGATGGACCCAGTCTGCGGCGGAGCGCCGCGGCGACTTCTCCTGGCGCGGGTACGGGAACCGGGAGAGCTCGGTGGCGTCTCCCGCGCGGATCACGACCTCCTCTCCCTCGCCGTGCGCCAGAAACCACTGGAAAACGCCTGCCGGTCGCAGCCAAGCGCGGCTGACCGCGGCGTCCTGCAGCTCCTCGACCCGCTCAACGAGCTCGGTGGCGCGCGTGTCGCCGCGCTCCAGCGCGCGACGGACCGAGCCCGGTAGGCCGAGATGCTTCCCGAACAGCATCTGCGGGTTGAGCCATGGCAGGATCTGGTCCAGTGGAAGGTCACTCAGCCGGTGACGCGCGAGGTCGGGCGCCGTCGGCAGCTCACCGACATCGAGGACCCTGGCAGGCTCAGCAGGGCCGGGTGCGGGCATCTGCGAGCTCTCAGCCTGCGGTCTTGAAGGTCCCGGCGGGTCCACTGCTTCCATGTTACCAGAGAGCAGCCCGTTGGCCGTACGCAGGCCTTCCATGGCATCGCGGGCGTAGCTCACTACCGCGCTGTAGGCAGGGGCAATCCGCTCGCGGACAAAGCGGGGGTTGAGAGCGGCGCCACCCACCAGCACTGGCACCCGGATGCCGTGCGCATCGAGATCCGAGACCGTGGCCACCATCTGCTGAGTCGAGCGCACCAGCAGGCCTGAGAGGCCGATGAGGTCGGTGCGCTCACTCTCCCATGCTTCGATGAGACGCTGCGAGGGTACCTGGACCCCGAGGTCAACGACGCGGTAGCCGTTGCTGGCCATGATCATGCCAACCAGGTTCTTGCCGATGTCGTGAACGTCGCCGCGCACGGTCGCGAGCAGGATCGAACCCCGGCCGATCTCTTCGACGCCGCCGAGGTGAGGCCGGAGGTGGTCGACCGCGGCCTGCATCACCTCGGCCGAGACCAGCACCTCGGCCACGATCAGGCTGCCCTCCCCGAAGAGGCGGCCGACCTCGTCCATGCCGGCCATCAGCGGACCGTTGATGATGTCGAGCGGTTGGTGGCGCTCCAGGAGCAGATCCAGGGTCTCGTCGAGTCCGGTGCGCCGGCCGTCGAGCACCATCCGCTGCAGGCGCTCCTCGGGCGGCAGGCTGTCGAGCTCATCGTGGGCCCCTGGCTTAACGTCGCGGTAGGCGGCCACGAACTCGTCCACCGCGCTCCTGCCGCCGCCAAACAGAACACCCTCGGCACGGCGGACCTCCTCGGGATCGAGGCTCGGAACCCGGACCAACGCCTGCGAGTTGACGATCGCAGCGTCGAGGCCGGCCTGGACGCAGTGGTGGAGAAAGACCGCGTTGATGACCTTGCGACCGGCCGCCGGCAGGCCGAAGGAGACGTTGGAGATGCCGGCCACCGTCAGCGCACCGTCGATCCGCTCCTTGATTATGCGAATGCCGTCGACGGTCTCGCGCGCTGAACCTTCGAACTTGGGGTCTCCGGTGGCGGCGGGGAACACCAACGGATCGATCAGGATCTCCGAGCGGCGCAGGCCGTGGGACTCGAGGCGCTCGAGCAGGCGTTCGGCGATCTCGGCCTTGCGCTCCCCCGTGCGCGCCATGCCGTCGGTCGGGTGCTCGTCGATACAGCCGGCGACCACCGCGGCCCCGAACCTCCGTGCCAGCTCGGCCACCCGATCGAGGCGCTCGCCCCCGTCCTCGAGGTTGACCGAGTTGATGACCGGGCGTCCTGGGATCAGCTCGAGCGCGACGGCGAGGACATCGGGGTCGGTCGTGTCTACCATCAGCGGCGCGCGCACGATGCGGCGCAACGAGGAAACGAACGCGGTCATGCGTGCGGCCTCGTCGCCCTCGGGGTCGGCCACACAGACGTCGACCACCTGCGCGCCGCGGCGGACCTGCCGCCGGCCGATCTCGGCCGCCTCGGCCCAGCGTTCCTCCTCGATCAGCTGTTTGAACTTCCGGGAGCCGAGCGCGTTGGTGCGCTCGCCGACGATCAGTGGCGGCCGCTCCTGGCGTAGCTGCACGGGCTCCCCACCGGCCACCCACGCCGGGTCGTAGGCCGGCGGGCGGCGCGGCAGGTTAACGTCGGCGACCCGGCGCAGAGCGCGGATGTGAGCCGCGGTGGTGCCGCAGCATCCGCCGAGCAGGTTCACCCAGCCGGGCTTGGCGAACCGCTCCAGGACCTCGGCGAACCGCTCGGGCGGCTCGTGGTAGCGGCCGGTCTCATCCGGCATGCCGGCGTTCGGGACCACCGACAGGAAGCTCGGCGTGAGGGCGGCCAGCGCCCGGACCGGCTCCGTCATCGGCCCGGGACCGGTCGAGCAGTTGAGCCCCACCCACAGCGGCGCCCACGGCTCGACCATCACCGCCACCGCCTCGATGGTCTGCCCGCCGAGGGTCGTGCCGGTGGGCTCGATGGTTGCCGAGACCGCGACCGGCAGGTCCGGCGCAGCGTCGCGGCAGGCGATCAGCGCCGCCTTGAGGTTGAGGGCGTCTTGGGCGGTCTCGATGAGAAGGACGTCGGCGCCGCCTTCGGCCAGGCCCTTGGCCTGCGTGTGGTAGGCCGCGACCATCTCTGTGAATGTGGCGCCACCGATCAAGGTGAGGCTCTTGGTCGTCGGGCCCATCGAGCCGCCTACCCAGCGCGGCCGGGCGGCGGTGGCGGCCTCTGCGCACGCCTCGCGCGCGAGCTCGGCCGCGCGCCGGTTCAGCTCCTCGGCACGCCCCTCCAGCCCGTACTCGGCAAGGACGATCGGGGTGCCACCGAAGGTGTTCGTCTCGACAATGTCGGCGCCGGCTTCCAGGTAGCCGCGGTGGAGCTCGAGCACCGCCTCCGGCCGGTGGAGGACCAGCGCCTCGGGACAGCCCGCCAGCCGCTCGCCGCCGTAAGCCTCTGCATCCAGCGCCATTGCCTCGAAACCGGTGCCGGTGGCTCCGTCGAGGAGCAGGATGCGCTCGCTGAGCGCGCGGCGAAGATCGTCGGCTCGAGACATGCGTGCAGTGTACCGCGGGTGGCAGATCCGCGGCCTGCGGCCGCACCCCTCGGGGACCGTCCCTGGGGGAAGCCCCCGTTGCCCCCGCGTGTCATCCTGATGAGGGAGCGCAGCGACCGAAGAGGGATCTGGGTGGGGGCGGGGCCGTGTGGGTGATGGACCGGGAAGCCCGCTGGCAACGACCTGGGGAGTCTTCTCTGGGGCTCCGGCGGCCGTGCGGTCACGGGGTGACCGCCCGCCTCGCGTCTCCGGCGGTCGCACGGCAACGAGAACAGATCGGAATCCTCGTGGCGACCGCCGGAGAACACTCGGGCCGCCTGGTTCAATCTTGGGGCCAGTACTCCCGCCGCCAAGGGCCGTGAGAGCCCCCCTTGACGTTTCTCGCCACCGCCGACCCCTGGTGAATGCTCTTCAGAGAAACATCAAGGACGGCACGTCCGTTTGAGCGCACCATGCTCTGAGCTGGCCTGCGCCCGGTCCCCCCACC
>JAJDNH010000227.1 GCA_022340775.1 Acidobacteriota bacterium | reverse complement strand
GTCGAGGAACAGGGTGCCGGACTCTGCTTCCTCGATCAGCCCCGGCCGGGTGACGTGCGCGTCCGTGAACGCGCCGCGCACGTGTCCGAACAGCTCGCTCTCGATCAGCGTTGCAGGGATGGCCGCGCAGTTCACGGCCACGAACGTCGCCCCTGAGCGCCGGCTGGTGCCGTGGAGCATCCGCGCCACCAGCTCCTTGCCGGTCCCGGACTCACCGGTCACGAGAACCGTCGCATCCGTTGCCGCGACCTTCTCGATCGCTCGATACAGGCGTTGCATGGAAGGCGCCCGGCCAATCAGCTGGCCGAAGCGGTCCCGGTCCTCGGCGGCTTCCCTCAACCGCCGGTTCTCATCCTCGAGCCGCCGCGTCTTGAGCACCCGCCGCACGGCCAGCAACAGCGCCTCCCGCTCGAAGGGCTTCGCCAGGTAGTCGTCGGCGCCATGGCGCACCGCCTCGACTGCATGCGCGATGGAGCCATAGGCGGTCATCACGATGAAGCCGCATCCGAGATCCCTCTCCCGCACCTGGTCGAGGAGCTCCCCACCGCTGCGGCCCGGCATCCTCCAGTCACACAGGATCAGGTCGGGGATGCGGTCCTTGAGCCGGTCTGCAGCGTGGTCCGCCGACGATGCTTCCTCGACCTCGAAACCCGCCTTGCGCAGGATCTCGCCGATCAGGGTTCTCTGCGGGTCCTCGTCCTCGACGATGAGGACAATGGCTTCAGGAGGCACCTTCGACCTCCCACGGATCGGCGTCACCCGCCTGGAGCCCGAGCGGCAGCCTGATCTCGGCCACTGTCCCTCCGCCCTCCCGGTCGCGAACCGCCAAGCGGCCACCGTGGAGGCCAACCACCAACTGCCGCGCGAGAAACAGGCCCATCCCGGACCCTTCAACCTTGGTCGTGACGTGAGGTGAGAACAACCTGCTCCTGACCTCCTCGGGAAGCCCTGGGCCCCGATCGGCGACGGTGATGACGGCCTCGTGCTCCTGACAGGCGGTCTCGACCTCAACCGGGGAGCCGTCGCCCGCCGCCTGGGTCGCGTTCTCGACCAAGTTCGCCACTGCGGCCCGCAAAGCCTGCGGTACCACACAGACCGGTACCTGCTCCGGCGGCACGTTCAATGACACCCTGCCGCCGGCCTGAATCGCTTCCAGGACCACTTCCTGGACGATACCTGTGGCATCGCAGACCTCGGGCGCCGCGGCTTCGCCGGCGCCGAGAGCCAGGAACGACCTCAGCCAGCGATCGATGCGGTGAATCTGTGCGCGGGCGGTGGTCGCCAGACGCTGCCTCTCGCCGTCCTCTCCGCCGCTCAGCTCCTCCACCGCCAGCCCGAGAGTGTTGAGCGGGTTGCGCAGCGTGTGGGCCAACCCGTGCGCCAGCTGGCCGAGCTGTGCCAGCTGCTCCCGTTCTTGCCAGCGCTGCTTCTCACCTTCCAGTCGGTAGAGTCGGCTCGACATGAGGTTGAAGGCACGCTGGACCTCGGCCACTTCGCCGCTGCCGGTAACCGGCACCTGAGCTCCAAGCTCACCGCGGCCGAGGGCCTCGACTCCACCCGACAGCGCCCTCAAGGGACGTGTCACCCGGTGGGCCAGGACTGCCGCACCTGCCAGACCGACCAGCAACAGGAGGGCGCTCGCCAGCAGTCCCTGGCGCATGTTGCGTCGTACCATCCCGACGGTCGGCGACACCGGAAGCTCGATCTGCTCCTCTCCTCCGGGAACCCCACGAACGACCAGGAAGCGGTTGCGTGCCTCGCGAACCACTTCCATCTGGACCTTCTTCTCACGCAACTGCCGGCGAACTTCACGCCGCATCCTTGCGATCTCCTCCGCGGTCTTGCTCTGCTTCTCGGTGAGCTCCTTCAGCCGCCGGTCCGCCGTCACGCCCTCGCCGCCCGGGGTTGGAAGATGTGGACCAGTCACCCCTTGCAGCGGCGGCACGACGACGACGTGAGAGCTCGAGCTGCCGTCCCTGTCCCCGCTGACCTCCTGCTTTTCCAGCTTCTCATCCATGCGCCACTCGAAACCGACCTTGCCCTGAGCGCCGCGGTGTTCTTCTTCCACATGCCACAGGATCGGAGCCGCAGGGCCAGTGAGGAGCGCTGAGCCGACCGTCGTCGCGACCTCTCCCAAACCTCTCTCGATTGCCTGCAGCTGACGCGCTTGCAGCCATACTTGAACCCCGACCAACGCCAGCACCAGCGCCCCCACACCCAGGAACAAGCGTGTTCGAATCGTCATCGCTCGCGCTCCGTTCGCCCCGCCGATGGGGCTTCATCTCGAGGGTACACCAGTGCAACGAGCGTGCCACAGTGTTGTCGAGAGGAACGACCTACGGCAACTCTGGCAGCGGCGATGCGTACACTGCTGTCTGTAGATTGGAATCCACACCAGCGAGTGGCCATAGATCAAGGAGGAGCTCGCGGCCGGTGCGACGCGTTATCGCTGCCTACCGTCTCTCGTTTTCGGGACTGCCTCGCCCGGTGTGGCTGCTCGCCGGGGCCGTTCTCGTGAACCGCGCCGGCACCATGGTGCTGCCGTTTCTGAGCCTATACCTGACCCGCGAGCTCGGGTTCACGGCCGTTCGTGCAGGTCAGATCCTCAGCCTCTACGGCGCCGGCTCGATGGTCGGATCGACCCTGGGAGGCTGGCTGTCCGACCGCATCGGTGCGGTTCGGGTTCAGGGCCTGTCGTTGGCTGCCACCGGCCTCGGATTCCTCGTCCTGACAAGGATCACCGACTTTTCAGCGCTGGCCGCGTCAGTCTTCGTCGTCAGCGTCGTATCGGAGAGCTTCCGACCCGCTGTCATGACTTCGGTGGCCGAGCACAGCCGGCCGCCGATCCGAGCCCGCTGCTTTGCTCTCGTCCGTCTTTCTGTCAACACCGGAATGGCCGTCGGGCCAGCGGTCGGCGGCTTTCTCGCGGCCCAGCACTACACACTCCTGTTCGTGGTCGATGCCGCGACCTGCTGGGCGGCGGCGGCAGTCCTCTGGGCAACGCTCGGTTTCTCGCGGCCGCCGCCTTCTATGGTCTCGGGCACGGAGCACCAGTCACGGACCTCGCCGTGGCGCGACGTCCCCTTCCTTGCATTCCTGGGCCTCATTGTTCTTCTCGGGGTCATCTTCCTCCAGATCTGGGTCACGCTGCCGCTCGAGCTGCGAGACAGCTTCGGCTTCTCCGAGAGAGGGATCGGCCTTCTCATCGCCCTCAATCCGGCCATGATCGTGGCCTTCGAGATGGTTCTCATGCGCGCTGTCGAACGGCTCGGCTCGATGCGAGTCGCGGCTGTAGGGGCGGGCCTGGTGGGCTGTGGTCTGGCGATCCTCACTTTCGGCCACTCGCTCCTGGTGGCCGTCTGCTCGACCCTGGTCTGGACGTTGGGTGAGATGCTCTCGCTGCCCATGACCAACGCCGTCGCCGCCGAGAGGGCCGGCAGCGGCGCCGCGGGTCGCTACATGGGCGCCTACACCCTGGCCTTCTCGACCGCGTTCGTCCTGGCGCCGGTTCTGGGCGGGTGGACCTACCAGAGGCATGGCGGCGATGCGCTCTGGAGTGCGGCAGGGGTCGCGGGGGTTCTGCTTTTCATCTCGTTCTGGGCGCTAGGACGTCATCTCTCCGCGGATCCTGAAGCCTCGAAGAAGCACCGCTGAGCCGTTCCGGGTTTGGACCGGGAACCGCACCGGTTGCACCCTGCACGTGGCACCAGACTCGCCCGAACGCCACCGGAAACTCTCCGGTGGTATCCTCTCTGGCCGATGAGGGAGGGACGATGAAGCCCGTTGTCATCGTGAAGACCGGCGAGCCGTCACCGGCCGTCGTGGAGCGTCTGGGGACATTCGAGGAGTGGATCCTCCGCGACATGGCTCTCGACCAGGGAAATGCAGAGGTCGTAACCGTGTTTCACGGTGCCGAGCTGCCGCCGCCCAACTCGATTGCCGGCGCCGTCGTCACGGGCTCAGCGGCGATGGTTCCGGAGCTCCACCCGTGGAGCGAGCGCACCGCCTCCTGGCTGCGGCGGCTCGTGGCCTCGGGCTCACCAGTGCTTGGCATCTGCTACGGACACCAGCTGCTCGCTCACGCGCTCGGCGGCCGCGTCGACAACAACCCCAGGGGGCGCGAGATCGGCACTGTCCGCGTCAGGCTGCTGCCAGCCGCCAAGACCGACCCGCTCTTCTCCGGCATGCCGAACGAGCTCACGGTCCAGGCCACTCACCTCCAGTCGGTGCTCGAGCTTCCGGTCGACGCCGTGCCATTGGGCGAAAGCGCCGACGATCCGCACCACGCGTTCCGCTTCGGCAGCTGCGCCTGGGGTGTCCAGTTCCATCCGGAGTTCAATGCCCGGATCATGCGGACCTACCTCGCCGAGCGGCACGATCTGCTTGTTCGCGAGGGGTTGGACCCCGAGGAGCTGGCCACGCGTGTTGAGGACCCAGGCCACGGAACGCAACTTCTTCAGGTGTTCGCGCGCATCGTCGGTCTGCCGATCGCCTCCGCGACGGCCTGAGGCCCGTTAACGGCAAGCGGGCCCGGCGCGAAGCGCCTTCCCCGGCAGCAGGCCGCCGATCAGTCCTCGGCCAGCAGGTAGAGGAGGGTGGCCACGAACCGTTCGAAGTCCAGCAGGCCCTTCACAGTCATGTACTCGTTCGCCACGTGCTGCCGGCCCCCGTGCCCAAGACCTCCGGAGACAACGGGCAAACGGAGGATGCGAGAGAAGACGAAGTAGGGTGCAGCCCAGGTCGCGATGGGCCAGACCTGCGGCTCGACGCCGTGCCATCGGTAGGCCCGGATCATCTTCTGAACGATGGGCTCCGTGGGGTCGGTCTTGGACCACGTGTAGCTGTCCTTGACCTCGATCTCGATGTCGTCGAAGCCCCTGTCGCTGAGGTGCTCTCTCAGCTTCGCCACGACCTCGTCCGGCTCCAGGTCGGGGCCGAAGCGAATGTCAATCTTGGCCGATGCCTTGCGGGGGAGCACGGTCTTGGTGGCCGTACCGGTGTAGCCGGCGTGAAAGCCGTCGATGTTGACGATGGGTGAATACAGCCCCTTGCGCAGAAGCTCGATGCCGTGACGGTCGTACCTGAAGCACAGGCTCTTCATCTCGACCAGGAACGCCTTTTCATCGAAATCGTCGGCCAGCCTCCGGAGGATCTCCTTCTCTGCCGAGGAAAGGTCTGCGACCCGGCCTCGAATGCCCTCGACGACGATGTCCTCCCGCTCGTCGGTCAGAGAGGCCAGAGCGTGGATCAGCCGCCACACCGGAGACGAGATCCAGGCGCTCACTGACCCGTGGACAGGCGTCACTGTAGGTCCACCGCGGGCTCCACCGCGACACACGAGGTTCAGGTAAACGATACCCTTGAGGCCGAGGTGCATCGAAACCCTTCCCTTCGAGTCCTCCGAAAAGTCGAAGTCCACCACTCCGTCGGCCGCCAGCTCATCGCGGTGCGACCGGATGAACTGTTCGAAATGGGGGCTCCCGATCTCCTCCTCGCCTTCAATCGTGAAGATCAGGTTGAGGGGCAGCCGGTCTGCTCTGCAGATGGCGCGCAACGCGTTGAAGAGACCGCACAGGGCTCCTTTCGAGTTGACCGCTCCACGTGCGATGACGCATTCCCCGAGGCCGGGAAGAACCTGCAGCTCGGCGGCGAACGGTGGGCTCGCCCACTTGCTCTCCTCCACCGGCTGGACGTCGTACATACCGTAAATGATCAGCGTTCTCGGAGACGACCCACCAACGCGCCCGTAGACGATCGGGTGCGAGGCTGGGCCAGTGAGGTGAGCCTGCCCGCCGATCTCCTCGATGAAACGGGTCACGGTGCGAGCGGTCTGCTGGATACCCTCACCACTTGCCGAGACGCTCTTCTGCCTCAGGAACCGCCGACAGCGGTCGAGGTCCTCGGCGAAGCCGTTCTCGATGGCCCGGTGAACCCTGGCGAGCAGCGGATGTGAGTGAGCTTCCACGGCACGTCCCCCGGTATCTCTCTTCCGCACCGTCCGACTACCCAACCGCAAAACACTGCACTCACTAGAAATATGGCGCTCGGGCCGAGACCGCGTCAATGCCCCCTGTAAGGCCCGCCATCCGACAAGGCGCACCTCACTGACCGGCTACCCCGGCAGGCATCGCCCTCGTCTCCGGGTCCGCCGAGCAGGTGGCACTCGGTGGTTGGACCGGTCTCGCCAAACCCGTTCAGCGCGGTTCAGGACGCCGGCTTCAACCTTCCGTCCGTCGTCTCGGAACGGACCTCGCAGCGTGTGATGTCCTTCGGTTCGAACAGCACCGCGTCCTCCCCTTCCGCATCCATGCGAGCTTGCAGAACCTCAACCATCT
>JAJDNH010000073.1 GCA_022340775.1 Acidobacteriota bacterium | reverse complement strand
ATCGAGAGCGCTCGCAAGGCCGACCCCTCGAAGCTGAGGGCACTGTTTGCAGGCCTCCGCGATCCGGCTAGGCGGGGACAGGTGCTGGCTGATACGTTGCGTGCGGCGGGTCAAGCGGCGGCCGGTGAGTTCGGGCTCGAGGAGATCGAGGAAGAGACGGAGGAGGCATCCGAGCAGGGAGTGGCGGTCGAGTCCGATGTCGAGCCGGCCGAGGCGCCCACGATGGAGGGGACGACGGTGGCAGAGCCCGAGCTGCAGGACCGTCCGCCGGGAGCAGCCTCGGAGGCAATCAGGACCCCCGCGACGGCACCGGCGGCGGAGGACAGAACGCCTGTGGTGGTGCCGGCTGCTCCGGCTCATGAGCCGGGAGAGGAGCGTCAGGAGGCGGTGGTTCCGGGACCGGAGACGGAGGCGGCCGGTCCGGATCTTGTCCCCGAGTCCGTTGACACCGAGGTTGGAGCGCGCGTGGCGGCCGTTGAGTTGAGACCAGTTTCCAAACCTGTTGCAGCCACCCTCGAACCGATGCAGCTGGTGCAGGCTGCCGGCGCGCATCACCTGGTGGCGCGACTCTTGCGAGTTCGGAGTCAAGCACCGAGGGATCGGACCGGCGCGGAGGTGGAGCGCGTGCTGGCCGGCTTCCCAACCGGCTGGCCGCAGCGGCGGGCTCTCTGTGCTCTGATCGAGAGCGGTGTGGTAGGGTCCGCGTCGCTTGCCCTCGATCTTGTCTCCGGACTCGGCGCCGAACGCGATCGTGTGTGGTGCCTCGGGCTCGTCATGCGAACCTGGTCCTTGACGGACGCCGAGTTTCAGCGTGCTCTTGCTCTTGTAGCGTCGCCGTCCACTCGCCGTCGCTTGCTCAGACTGGGTGGGTAGACTCCCAACAGAGCTCTTGAAGGCTGGCAGCGACCAGAGAAGCTCGGCCCGCCCCGGGTCGCGTTGTGAGACCTCGCCGTGTGGTGGGAAGGGGCGTGCCTGCAGCAGTTGGGGCGGGCCCCAAGTGGCATCGTGCTAGCATGATCGGCATGCCCCGCTTCGTTGCCGACGCGATGCTGGGAACCCTTGCCAGGTGGCTGAGGTTCTTCGGCTATGACTGCGTTTTCACCGAGCTGCCGGACGACGAGGTGCTGCGCCGGGCGAGGTCGGAGTCACGATGGCTGCTAACGCGCGACCGCGAGCTGGCTTCACGTGGTCCCCGGACCTTGTTGGTGAAGGCAGAGAGGCTGGACGAGCAGGTGGCGGAGGTGATCTCGCGGCTCGGCCTGGCTCCGGCCCCAACCCTCGAACGTGCGCGCTGCGGGTCCTGCAACGGGCTTCTCGAGCCGACCCCCCGCGCAGTAGTCCAGACACTGGTACCGCCCCATGTGGCAGCTACCGCAGAGCGTTTTCGTCGCTGCACGGAATGTGGGAGGGTCTACTGGCCGGGAAGCCACTCCCGGCGCATCGTTGCCAGAATGGAGCGAATGGTGGCTGTGGCACGAGTGGTGGGAGCGGCCCGATGACGAGCCAGGGTACGAAGGCGAGGGCGTTCCTGCTGCTCGATGTCGACCGGGAGATCGTGGTCGGAGTGGACGACGGCTCACCTGCGTTGATCCCCCCTGTGGTGGATGACCCGTTGGGAGTCGGGCTGCTTGACTTCGTTCACCCCGTGGACCGCGCGGCGCAGGCAGAGTGGCTGGGAGCCGGCCTCGGCGCTTCGCCGCCGTTTCGCAGAGCTGCTGCCGACGACCCGCCGCGTTGGTTCCGTTTCGTGGCCGCCACCCCATCCCCGGGAGGCCTGCGGTGCCGTGTGCTCATGGTCGAGGTCACGGACGAGGTTCGCGAGGACTCGCTGCGGCAGCGCCTGAACTCCACTCTAGCCCGCCACGTCGGCTGGACGCTGGTTGAACGGTCGGCGGCCGTGGCGGCGGAGCTGGCGGGCTGCACAAACGCACTGCTCGCCGAACTCCACCCGCCGCTCGCCATCATCCGCTCGATTCATGGACAGGGGATGTTGCCGGTTGGTTCCACCGTACCGATCGCGGAAAGCCCCCTGGAGGAAGGTCTGTCGGCTCTGACGATCAGGGAGTACGAGAACGGCGTACAGGAGGTCTTCCCGGAGTGGGCTCTCTTCGAGGCAACGCGGGCGGAGTCAGCCGTCATCGTACCCGTGGCCGAGCCGACCGAGGCGACCTCCCGGGCCGTGCTGCTGTGTTTCTCTCCGCTGCCGCGCAGACTGCTACCGCTGGAGGCCGAGCTGCTCGAGCTGTTGGCTGTTCGCCTTGCAGCGGAGTTCGTAGCGGCGCGCCAAGAGGAAACGGAGGAGCCAGACGGCGAGGAACGGGGTCCCGCGACCTCAGAGCAGCTCGCTCGAATCGTGACTCTTGCAATGGGCCTGAGGGGGATCACGCACACGTTGAACAACCTGTTCGCGGCTCAGGTGCTCAACGCGCAGCTGGCAGCCAAGAAAAGTGCCGGGGACGGCGGACTGGATCTGTACCTGGAGCGGATCAGCGAGGCCGCCCGCCGCGGCGCCGGCATCATGAGTCAGGTTGCTCTGCTTGGGGATGAAAGACCGGCCGAGGTCGGAGCCGTGAACCTGGTGGAAATCGTCAGGCAGGGTATAGGGCTTGTTTCGCATCTCCACGAGGCGATCGACATCGAGTTGGAGTACAAGGACGAAACGATCAGGGTATGGGGAGATGAAAGAACCGTCCTCGGGTTGCTGGTTGCTGTCCTGCTGCCGGCAGCGGAGATCGTCGAGCCGGGGGCCAGCCTGCACGTCACGGCGTACGAGTGCGATGAGCGAAGCGGTGAGCCGGGAACGGTCGCTCTCGGCATCAGCGTCGGTCCCCTGCCGCCGCGCAGCGGTGAGGGGGAGGCGGGTATGAGCAACGAGCAGAGGCGCATGCTCGAGCTTGGGGTGGCGCTCTCCGCACAGGTTGCGGAGCGCCTCGGGGGACGCCTGGCCATGCACTGGCGCGGACAGCAGCTGAGCGTGGACGTGAGGCTTCCAGCGTTCGAAGCCTAGTCCAAGTGTGAGGTGTCGCTGCGCGCCGAAGCGCTATCAGCACCCACGCGTAGGGTTCGAGTCCAGTCCGCGACGTACGGATGCCCTTGTCCGTCGAAAGCCACGTCGGCCTTGAGGGTGGCGGTCCAACCGTGCCATTGGGCGGTGGCGCTGACGAGGGCAGTTCCATCTGGCTGAGCGACGATGGAGCTCCCGATCGTGCCGTCGCCGAGGGGATGGCTCGGCTGGCCGGAGTATGCCGGGCTCTGCGCCAGATGGGCCAGGGCCTCGGCCATGGCCGCATCTGTCAGGGCTCGGAGCTTCACGATTCGCAGCTCCAGCAGGCCGGTGTCGGAGCGGGTGTCGAGGGTGCGTCCGATGACGATGGCGATAGCGGCTATCAGGAAGCTGATCCCCAGGGCGAGCAGCAGCGCAAAACCCCTTTCGGTGGTGCGTCTCACCACGTCCGGCCTCCGGCCAGACCCCTGCGCGCGACGGTGAGAGTCTCCGTTCGGATCGGTGGCGGCAGATGGGTTGCCCCCGCTGGCTCCGCTGCTGGGGCGTTGAAGTTGCGGTTGGCGAGGCGAATCTCGAGGTCGACAACTCGGCCCGCGCGCACCCTCCATCGCCAGGAGACTATGCCGTGCAACAACTGCTGCTCCACGGAGGCCAGGGTGCCGGCCGACAGCTCTCGACGAACCAGGGCTCCGTTATTGAGGTCGTACTCCACCGTCGTGCCGTCTTGTAGCGTCATGCGGAACGGGAGGACCGACCAGACTCCCGCTGACGACGACAGGACCCTGGCGTTGTCTACGTCGCGCCGTAGCCAGACTCCGGCGAGGGTGGCGGTGGGGTTGAGAAGCTCGGAGGTTGCCCGTCGCTCCAAGCGTGCGGAGGCGAGGATGAGGTCGCCGGAGATCAACAGGGCGATGCTGACCAGGGCGAGAGCCACCACCAGCTCGAGCAGCGTTGCCCCACGGCTGTCAGGCTGACTCATGGGCGCCAGATCAGTGTCGTGAGCGTGGCTTTGGCAGCCCGGCCCCGGACCCGCCATCGAGCTGTGGCCTCGACACGGTACAGATCCGGCGGGCTTGCCTGCGCAACGTTCAGGGTGATCCTCAGGTTGTCGGCTGCCGCTGGCTGGACGATCTCTCCAGTCTGGGGCGAGCTCGACTGCAACGGGACGATGCCGGCGCGAACATCCTCGAGTGTGGCCTCCAATGCGTGCACGGCTTGGTGTCGCGCGGCCAGCCGCGCTGCACGGTCTGACTCGGTGCTCAACACCGCAGCCGTCACGAGGATGGCAAAGCCGAGAATGGCCAGTGCCGCCACGAGCTCCAGGATCGAGAACCCATCACAACCCGATGGACGGTCCGGCAACGACATGCCCTTATGGTACCGCGGTGTACCGGAAGAACCGGGAGTCGTTCCTGATCACTTCCAGTGGCTCGTGATGAAGTCCTCGACCTCGGGCAAGCCGCCCTGCAGGATGAGGTAGCCGTTGTGCGGCTCGCGTGCGGTGATCTCGTGGCTGATGGGGGTCTGCATGAGGCGTTTTACCTCGGCGTGCTGGTCCGTGTGGCCGAGCACCCAACCCAGCTTCATCAGTGCGGTTTCCGGCAACATGTTGTCGAGGGGGACGACTCCGAGATCGAGGAGATCGCGGCCGGTGTCGTACACGTACATCTGCGCGTAGCCCCACAGAGTTTGGACGGTCATCATGACCTGGACGCCCGCCCGTACGGCCCGCTCGAGGGCCGGGTAAAGAGGCTTGTTGACGTGGCCGAGACCGGTTCCGGCGATGACGATTCCGCGGTAGCCCCTGTCGACAAGGGCGTCCACGAGGTCCGGCTTCATGCCTGGGTAGTAGTAGAGGATCGTAACGCGATCGTCATAGGTGGGATCTATCCGAACCTGCCGCTCGCTATCACGTCTGGCGTAGTCGCCGTTCAGAATCGTGAACTCGTCCCGACTGACGAGGCACAACGGTGTGTCGCCGACAGTGCGGAAGGTCGACCGGTAGGAGCTGTGCATCTTTCGGCATCGGGTGCCGCGGTGAAGCAGGGCATAGCGGTCCGAAGTCGGTCCGAACATGCAGATCTGCACTTCTGCGATGTCGCCGTAGGCGGCTGCACGAACGGCGTGGATGAGGTTGAGGGCGGCATCGGACGAGGGCCTGTCGGAGCTGCGCTGGCTGCCGACAAGAACGACTGGTACCGGCAGGTTCTGCACCATGAAACTCAGGATCGCTGCCGTGTGTCCCATTGTGTCGGTGCCGTGGCCGATGACGATGCCGTCAGCGCCTGCCTCGATCTCCTCGCCGATGGCTCCCGCGAGCGTGGCGTACTCGGGCCACGACATGTTCTCGGAGAACACGCCGAAGATCTTCTTGGTCGTCAGGTTGCACAGGTCGGCGAGCTCGGGCACGGCGCCGTACAGCTCCCCCGGGGTGAAGGCGGGGATGACCGCTCCGGTGCGGTAGTCGAGACGTGACGCGATCGTACCGCCGGTGCCGAGAAGCGTCACCTTGGGAAGGTCGGGGCGGGCCGGGAACTCCTTCTCCGGGATCTTGTAGACCGCCTCGCGATACCCGATTTCCTCGATCGTCGAGATTCGATCGACGTGGACCCCGACGTTGTAGCCGTTGTGGAGCTTGAGAACCAGGTGGAGGTCGTCGAACGTCTCCGATCGTGGCAGGATGACGCCCTCGAAGACCGACCCAGCAGTATTGGTGACCCGCACATCGCTCCATACACGGACACCCCACTCGCCGAGACGCTGGCGCGCCCTTCCCCGGTAGCCCTTCAGCTCATCGGAGCAGCTCATTGAGCACCTCCCAGCTCCTCCAGCAGGAGGTTTTCGACTGCGTGGGCCGAGACCTTCCCTCTCAGCTCGTACATCGCCAGACCCATCAGGAATCGGAGACGCTGGCCGGGCCTACCGTTTGAGTGATCGAGCACCGAGGTGCGCGCGAGGCTGACGACCCGTTCGCGCCATCCTTCGGGGGCGTTCCCGAGGTCCAGGCTGGAAGCCAGCTCTCCGGGATCGGTGGCGGGCGACCCCGCCATCACCTCGACCAGCCTCGATCGGGCTTCCCAGATGACCGGTGAGCTTTCAAGGATCTCGAAGAACCTGAGCCATTGGGCGTCGGCGATCCGATCGATGCCGAGGCCCCGGCGACGGAGCGCCTTGAGCTCCTCTCCGAAGAGGAAGCACGCACGCCGGAGGTCGGCGCCCCCCTCGTTCACCACCAGGTCCACGAGCCGCGCACCGCCGCGCCGGATGAGGTAGCGAATCGTGGAGCGAGGGATGCCCGCGGCGGCATAACGTCCCTCGCGTACCCAGGGAGCTGGTGGCAGGGGCGCCCGGAGCTGCTCGATCCGCTCAGGCATCAGCCGCTGCGGCGGGCTGTCGGTATCGGGGTACATCCGGTCCGGGCCTGGCAGGATCCGTTCGAAGTCGGTCCTCCCGTCCGGCAGTGGCTGCCGGGTCTCGTGGGGGACGCCGTCGGTGGCGTCGGCATACCGGATCCGTACCTCCTCGGCAGCGGTGACGGTGTCCTCCTCGGCGCCCCAGACGACCACGATGGCGTCGTCCGGCCCACAAGCCGTTCGGCGCAGGAGGCGGTCGAACTCGACCCGGGATTCCGCGTAGTCAGGCCACTTCTCACTATGGAAAAGCGTTGGCTGCTGGTCGAGGGTGGCGATGACGCGGATCCGTCCGGCGAGCTCGTGAGCGAACGTGAGCCCCGGCTGAGTCGGGTGAGAGATTGTCCCGGCCAGACCCGGTAGGCGAACGGCCCTGACGCTGAATGGTCCGCGGCCGAGCTCGAAACCGGGCCTGCGCCCTTCCTCGTCGATCAACCTCTGCCACGATTCCCTGCGCAGCTGGCTCAGCTCGGAGGCGACGAACAGATCCGTGACGTCGAAATGCTCGATGCCGATGTCGGCAGGTCGAGTCAGGCCGCGCCGGTGGAGCTCGTCGCGAAGCTCGAGCAACCTGACCTGCCGAATCGCCTCCGTGTGCACCAGTTTGCGGGCCCAGCCGGCCTTTGACACGCCCTTGATCTCAACCCGGCGACCACCGGTGACCGAGACGTTGACGTCCTGCCGACTGGCGCCGATCCCGACACGGACATGGCCGGTTGAGCGGCATACGCGTCCAATGAGGAGAATGGCCTCCTCGACCTCTTCCGGGGTCCTCAGGTCCGGTGCGGTCACGGTCTCAATGAGGGGCATTCCCAGCCGGTCGGTGCGCCATACGATGAGGTGGCCGCGGTCCGAGACCTCGCGACAGCTGTCCTCCTCGAGCGTGACCTGAGTGATGGTGAGCTCTCGGCCTTGGAAGGGGATGCGGCCGGCGACGCCAACTACTGCTGTGCGCTGGAAGCCGGTGGGGATCGAACCATCGAGGTACTGCTTGCGAGCGATGTGAACCTCGTCAACGATGTCGCATCCCAGCATCAGGCACTGCTCGATGGCGATGTCGAGGGCGCGTGGATTGAGCAGGAACGGCGGCGTGTCGTCCATCTCGTAGGTGCAGACGTTGGACTCGTGCAGTAGGTAGATGATGTTCTTTTTGGTCTTGAACTCCATCAGTGCGGTCCCATCATATTCGCCGAGCTCGGACAGTGTCGGCCGCATGTGGCGCAGGACCGAGCCGTCGTGCTGTGACGTGTACATTCCCGCGGGGCACCGGCAGAAGAGCTTCTCCTGGGTGAGAAGCTGCTGATGAACTTCGAGACCAACTTTGAGACCGGCGGCGGCGTAGTCGAAGGCTGTGCTCATGGTCCTCCGCGTGACGTCAAGCGGCACGTCGGCCGATGTTAGCATCGCGGACCCTCGCTATACTGCTTGCCATGGACCCCGGTGGTGGTCGTGCATCGTTGACACGATCATGGTGGCTGGCCTTGGCGGCCGTCGTCGTGTGCGGGCCCTGGCCGGGGTGGGCGCCGACGCCGCTAGCTCTGGCCGCGGTGGTGGCTGGTCTGGCCGTGTTGGCGCGTCCGAGGCACCGTGCCCTGGTGCCCTGGGCAGCGGTCATCTTGGCGGTACCGTTGGCCATCGGGTGGCACCCGCATCCTCCAGACCGGCAACAGCTTGCGGATCGACTGTCCGAGCACTGCGAGGGGATGCTCGGCGACGCCAGCCGAGTGGCGGTGAGTGGAGAGGTCCGGCGTGTTTTTGCCGCCACCGGCGAGGTCGCCGACCCGGAGCGTCTGTTCAGAGCTCTGGACCGGATGGTCGGGCGCTCCTCCGGCCGCAGTGCCTACCTGTCTGACGACCGGGGGCAGCTGGTGGCATGGAGTGGCGTGGCGAGAGAACTGCCCCCTGGCGTTCGTCCGATCGGGCAACGGCGGTGGAGCGTGACCTGGTGGGCGGGGTCGGCGGCGTTGGCCGTTCGTGAGCCTGTGATGTTCGAGGGCCGGCTGGTGGGAGCCGTGACCGTGGTTGACCGTTCGCCGCTGCTCGCCCACTCGATCTGGGGAATGCGGGTGGGGCGCGGCTGGCTGCTGTCGCTCGGCACCGCCGGAAACCAGGCGCGCGACCTCGTCCAGGCTGATCGATTTCCAGGTGTCTCGATCCCCGTAGCCCTGAGACGAGAGGCACTGCCCGGGCCAGCCCCGGCGCGGTGGTTGCCGTGGGGGATACTCATCCTGATTGGAACCGTGTGGCTGCCGTCGCTCGCTCCAACCGCCGTCGTGGCCGGTGGGCTAGCGGCCGGGCTGGCCTGGCATGCCGTGCCACCGTTAGTCGTCGGCTTGGGTCTCCTTCTCGGAGGGTCCGCAATCTGGCGCTGTGCGCGCAACCTGCCGGCTGCGCCGGCCCGGCTGCTGGTGCTGACGGCGATGGCCGCGATCCCGGTCAGCGCGCTGCTGCTCCCGAGCACGGTGGTCGCCGAGTGGCTTCCCAGAACGGTCTTTCGGCCCGGGTGGGGAGCCGCCTGGGCCGTTGCTGCCGCCTGGCTGGCGACGGGCTGGCTGCGCTACGACCTGCGCCGCCGGCAGTGGCCACGAGCCCGGTTGGTGATTCCCCTGAGCGTGGGCGTGCTGATGGCGGTGACGCAAGGCCTCCGCGTGCCCGAGCAGATTCAGGCTGCCGAGGAGTTGCGGACAGCACCGTCGCCGCCGGCAGCGACCTTGGACTTGGGGGATCTCCTGCCGGCACCGCTGCCGGCATGTCACCTCTCGGACCTTGCGCCGGTACTGGCGAAGCAATGGAAGCTGGATCGCTGGCAGCGCCCGGTGATGCTGGTCGTTGTAGATCCTGAGGGGGCGGAGATCTCCCGCTGGGGCGTGCTGAATGTGGGGCGCGAGTCGACGAGGCTGCTCCGCACGTGGGCGCTCAGCTCGGCGACGACGGCAGTGGGGACGGCGCAGCTGTGGGCGGCGGTTCCACCGTGGTCGTGGCTGCGCGGATGGCCAGCAGGGGGAGTTACCCTCGATGGAGCAGCCGCGGCGGTCTGGTTCGCGGCGCTGACACGGGCGGGACATGCGGTCGCGTCGGAGCGGGAGGAGATCCGTGGACTTGGGCCCGAGGTAGCGGGAAAGCTCTTTCATGCCGGTGGTGGATGGGTCCTCGTCGGCATCGGCTCTGATCGGAGGCTGGCCCATGTCGCTCGTCACGGCGACTGGCTGGTGGCGGCAGTTGCGAACTACCCTTCGCTGCCTGTCTGGCTGCTTCGTTCGCTCCTAGCCTCTCTGTGGGCGGCAGTCGCACTCCTGATCGCCTTTCCCCCGCGTCTGCGGAGGGACAGCCTATCGACCTTCGGCGGTCGGCTGCGCCTGCTGGTCGTGGGCGGTGTGGTTCTTCCCCTGGTGCTTCTGACACTTTTCCTCCACCAGCGCCTCCGCCAGGAAGAGGTGCGCTTGGCCCGAGTCATTGGCGGCGACGGCATTCAGGCGGCACGGTGGACTTCCCAGCACCTCGAAGGTGGGCTCCCGGTCAACGCGGACCTCGCCAAGTGGCTAGCGCGTCAGGTTGGTGGAGAGGTCGTGCTGTTCGACGGTGCCAACGTCGCCGCCACCTCGCGCCCGGACCTGCTGACGGTAGGGGCTCTCCCCGGCCTGCCGGATCCGGTGGCGTTCTCACGCTTCCAGCTCGGACGGTCCGACCCGGTGGTCCGTCGGACGGGAAGGCAGCTACTGGCAGCCGGCGGTGTGAGTATCGAGGGCCGGTCGCTGCTTCTCGAAATGTTCCTAGCCGATCCAGTGCGGCGCCAGGCGGTCCCCGGCGTCATCGACTGGCTCCTGGTTGGAGCCCTCCTCTCGGCGATGCTGACGCTCTTCGTCACGTCCAGAGTGGAAGGAAGAGTTGGCGCCTCGCTACGAGACTTGGTCGAGCTGGCGAGACGGCTGCAGCGTGGCGATCCGGTCGGCCAGGTTCCGCGGCCAGCCGAGCGCGATCTCGCAGAAGTGCTCGACGCGGTTCAACTCATGAGTCTCGAGGTACAACGTCGTGAAACCAGCTTGCGCTCACAGGAGGAGCTGCTGCGGATCACGCTTTCGACACTGGCCCAGGCGGTTCTGGTACTCGACGCGGATTCCACTGTCCGCTTCGCCAACCCGAGTGCCAAGACGCTGCTGGAGGCTGAGGGCGACGTCGTGGTACGTCACGTCACGGAGCTTGCGGAGCGCTCCGGCGAAGACGGCCGGCCAGTCGTGGTCACGGTGCAGCCGTTTCCGGGGACGGACGTGACGTGGAGACTTGGGGTGGCCGGAGTGCCGCTGCCCGATGGAACCCGAGGTCTGGTAGCGGTGGTGGACGACGTCAGCGACGTCGTGCGGGCGGATCGGCTCCAGCAGCTGGCCCAGCTGGCCAGGATCGTTGCCCACGAGGTCAAGAACCCGCTGACTCCGATACGGCTCTGGGTTCAGGAGCTGGAGGACGCCATGGCGCGCCGTGATCAGGACAGGGACGTCCTGTTGCGTGAGGCGTGTGTGGAGATCACAACTCAGGTCGAACGGCTTCAGCAGATGGCATCGTCATTCTCGAACCTCGTAGCGCTCGAGCGCTGGGAGGCCGAGGAGGTGGCCGTGACCGACCTTATCGACTCGGCGCTGAGTGGGCTCGGGATACTGCAAAGGCGTGGCATTCACCTGGTCCGCGACACCTCTGGCTGCGGTCGTTGCTCGGTGGTTGGGGACCGGCAGTGGCTCCGTCGCGCGCTCGGCAACCTGATTCAGAACAGCGTCGACGCCGTGGATGAAGGTCCAGGCGAGATCACGGTCCGAGCGCGCTGTACGGCTGACACGGTCACCATCGAGGTTCGGGACACCGGTGGCGGCGTGCCGCCGGACCAGCTTCACGACCTCTTCAACCCTCACTTCTCGACGACCTCCTCGGGAACCGGGCTCGGGCTTGCCCTCGTGCGACAGGTCGTTTCGCGCTGCCATGGGTCGGTGACTGCCGCCAACGGTGCGAAGGGCCTGGTCGTGTGTCTCGAGCTCCCACGTTCGGCCGGGACGGCGGGACCTTTGCTACGATGATCTCGTGACGGTACAAGGCGTCGTACACCGCGCGGCAGGCGAGAGTGGCTTTCAGGCCACCGGTGAGTTGCTGGAAGCCCTTGTCCCACCGGAAAAACGCCTGGCGCAAACGACATCGGTGTCCGAGGACTGGCGCGGCTGCCGGTGGTGGCGGGCTATTCCAACCCATCCCAGAGGCGGTGTCGTTTCGGTTGTGGCGCTCCTGCTACTGGGTTTTCTGGCCGGCTGTAGCGGCGAGCCGGCCCCGGCTTCTGTAACTCCGGTGGTCTCCAACCGGTCTGTGATGTGGCTCGGGTCGGGAGACCTGGATGCCGACTGGAGCGGCCGGCTGGCGGCCGCCGGCGTCGACGAGCTGGCCGTTCGTGTGGGTGCGGTGACCCTGGGTGGGGGAGCCCCGGTGGTCCGGTTGGCGTCCTACCCAAGGGTAGCCGGAACCATTCCGGTAGCGGTGGTCCTCCGCATCAACCGGGCGGAAGCCGGCCAGAAACCGGCCACGGCAAGGGCCCTGTGGGGTGCTGTGAAGTCCGCCCTCGACGGAAACTTGGCGCCCGCCGAGGTGCTCCTGGATCTGCCGACCGTACCGCCAGACTTCTCGCCGTTCGTAGCGGCGCTGTCGAGAACGGCCGGCGTACGGGTCGTACCGGTCGTGACGGTGGCTCAGCTTCAGAGCCAGTCGGTCTTGGAAGTCATCCGCTCGGCAGGAAGCGCAGTCGTGCTGGCGTATGGGAGCTTGGCCGACGTGCGGCCCGAAGCCACCCCATCCATGCTTCCCCTGAGCACTCAGCTGGCGCCGCTGACCGGCCTCGGAGCGACGGTGCGCGTGGGCGTCGTGCTCGAGCCGAGGACGATCCCACCCATCGGCAACTGGGGAGACGATCTCAACGCCCTCTGCAATTCCCAGTCGGTTCGGATCTCCACCGACTCGGAGCTGGACCGGACCTTCTCTTTCACTCGGGCGCTGTCCTGGAGTGGTGTGGAGTGGAAGCCGGGGAGCAGCGTTGCAGTCCGTTGGACCGATGCCGCCCGTCTCGATGCCGCGCTGAGGGAGATCACCAACCTGACGGTTCCTGATGTGAGCGGCTGGGACCTGATCTCGCTTCCGCCGCCGGGAAACCGCCTTGGCATGGGGAGGGAGGCACTGCTGGCGTACCTTTCGGGCGAGGGACCGGCGCCGCGCCCCGAGGTCCGCGTCGAGCGCTCGGGGCGCTCGATGCGTGTGGTGCTGTCCAATCCGACCCGGTTTTCCAGCGCTGTCTCGACCTACGCAACGTGGACCGAGGTCGGAGTCGAGCAAGGAAGCCTGGTGGCAGAGGACCGTGGAGACTTCGATCGCGTCATGGTGGGAACCCTCCGCCGCGGCGACTGGCAACCTGTGTCCGGTGGCGGCGCTGATGCGGTTCGTTTCTATGAGAGCTACCTCGCACCCGGCGAGGAAGTCGTCTCGGGCGTCGTGCGGCTGCCCTCTCCGGCCTCCCGGGTTGTGGTCCGTTGGAGCGTGACCCTGACAACTGGGGAGGTGTTGACCGGCGTCGCGAAGCAGTGAGCCGGTCGTTCCGAACTGCTCGCTGGCGTGTGCTACTCTCCCCGGCGGTGAGATGAGGTCATCAACCCCGCAACCCGAAGAACCGACAAGTCCGCGCCCGCATCGCGGGCTGTGGTTGTCCCGGATCGGCTGGGCCGTCGCGGCCCTCCTCCTTGTCCTGTTTCTGGCCGGTCTGCACCACCGTTCGCGTCTGGAGGACGCGAACAGTGGGATGATCCGAATGCTCTTCGTGCCGTCAGTGGAGCAGGGGACCCTGGTCCGGAGGGGTGACGAGCTGGCGCGTTTCATTCGCTCCGACTGCGGCCTGATGCTCCGCTCGGAGGTGCCGACCAGCTATGCAGCGGTGATCCAGGCGCTCGGAACCGGACAGGCCGATGTGGCATGGATCCCAGCCTTTGCCTACGTCCTGGCTCATGCCCGCTACGGTGCCGAGGCGCGTCTGCAAGTTGTGCGTTCCCTCGACCTGTTCGCGATTGTCGTAACCCGCGATGGACCGGGGGAGCCGACGTCGCTCGCCGGCCTCGCCGGGCGGAGGATCGCCGTGCCGCGTAACCTGAAAGCCGAGCTGCGGCGCGAGGTCACGCGGCGGCTCAACAGGTCGGCCCGAGGCTGGGTGGAGGTTCCCGTCGACAGCGACCTTGCGGCAGTCCGACAGATGGTGGAGTCACCCGGCCGGGTGGACGCCGCCGTCTCGAGCCACGTCTTCTCGGGTCCGCACGACCTGATCGGCGACGGACGCAAGGAGCTCGAGGCCGAACGCCCGGGAACACTCCGAGAAACCCGCGTTATCGACGTCACCGAGGATCCGGTTGCCCAGCTGACCACGACCTACAACGGGTGCATCCTGACTCGCACCGACTCCGGTGTCCGTACGCTCGCCGATCTCAACGGCCGGTCGTTTGCTTTTTCGGACGAAACCTCGACCTCGGGTCACATCTTTGCCCGCGCCCTTCTCAATCGCGCCTCGGTGCACCTTGGTCACGTCTACTTCGCGGGCGGCCACCCGAACGTGGTCCAGGCCGTCCTCGACGGCAAAGTAGCCGGCGGTGCGGCCTTCTACTCGCCTCCGGGCGAGCGCGAGGTCCGTGACCATACGCTGGTCGGGGATGCCAGAAGGCTGATCATCAAGCGTTTGCCGGATGACGAGGCACGGCGGCGTCTGCTCGATGAGGTGCGGATCATTGCCCTCACCGATCCGATTCCCAACGATGTCTGCTGTGTGCGCAAGGGTTTTCCACGCCGCACGTGGGAGCGGTTCGAAACCTCTCTACAGCGCTTTCTGAAGACGGAGGAGGGCCAGCTGGCCTATCACGACCTGGTGGCCGGCGTGGCGGCGGCACCGTGCGGGGACTCGGACTTCGACCGGTTCCGCGAGGCGCTCAGGCAGTCCGGGGTTAGCGCAACCAAGGTGCTCGAGGCCGAGGAGGCGAAGCTCAAGAAGCGCAAAGCCGGGAAGGGGAGTGGCTCGTGAACGCACCGCCCGGTGGTGGAAGGGTGGCTGTTCGCCTCCAAGGTGTCTGCAAGGTGTACCCAGGGGGCGTGCAGGCGCTGACCGACGTCAGCCTCGAGGTGCGCGAGGGCGAGTTTCTGGTTGTTCTGGGGCTGTCAGGATCAGGGAAGTCGACGTTGCTGCGCTGCATCAACCGACTCGTCGACCCGACCTTGGGCAGGGTGTGGATCTTCGACGATGAGATGACGGCCGCCGAGGGGGCCAGGCTGCGCCAGCTGAGGCGACAGGTGGCCATGATCTTCCAGCAGTTCAACCTGGTGAAGCGGCACTCGGTCCTGACGAACGTACTCTCCGGCAGCCTCGGTCGCAGTCCCCTTCTGCCGAGCCTCTTCCTGAGGTACCCGGCAGTGGAGCGAGAACAGGCGCTTGCGGCTCTGGCTCGGATGGGGCTGAGGGACCGTGGCGCGAGCCGGGCTGACGCGCTGTCGGGCGGTCAGCAGCAGCGTGTCGCCGTCGCACGGGCCCTCGTTCAGAGGCCGCGCGTGATCCTTGCGGACGAACCGGTCGCTTCCCTCGACCCGGCGCTGCGCCACTCTCTGATGCGTCAGATCGAGCAGCTGAGCAAGGAGGAAGGGTTGACGGTGATCTGCTCGCTTCACGACATCGATCTCGTCAAACGCTACGCGACCCGCCTGGCCGCACTTCGCGACGGCCATATCGTCTACGAAGGACCGCCGGGGGACTTTGACCGCGGCACCTTCCGGGAGATCTACGGGACCGACGCCGAGCCGGCGTCCAACACGCTCGTTTGAGGATCGAATGGCAGGAGAAACGGGCACCGCAACCACAGTGAGCCACCTGGAGAAGAGCGTCGCCAGGCTCAAGGCCCTGGCCGTCGATGCTCTGCTCCTGACGACCGCGGGCCTCATGGCCGAGCTTCTGATCGTCGCCTTCTCCGGCCGGCGTGGCCCGACCGGCTTGCTGCTCACGGCCGAGGAGGCGCTCGATCTCCTGCATTACGGCTGGATGGCCGCGGCGTGCGTCGTGCTCGCCTTCACCTGGAACCTGTTCTCCCGCTGGATCGGATCCTCGCCGGGACGGGCATTGGTGCGCGGCGTCCCGGAATGGGAGGCCGACCTGCCGTGGTCGCGCACCTTGCGCGGCTGGTTTGCCGTTCTGTTCATCGAGCTCACCTTTTTCGCTGGATGGCTGATCACAGAGGTTGACCTGCCCGCCTTCCTGACCAAGTTCTCGAAGGCCTCGGACATCGTGCGGGGACTCGTACATCCCTCGATGTCGATCCTCCACCAGGGTGTCGTGCTGCTGGTGCAGACGGTGTTCCTGGCCTTCATGGCGACCGCTTTTGCGATCCCGATCGCATTCGCGCTGTCGTTTCTTGCCGCCCGCAACCTGACTCGGGGCAGCGTCCTGGCCCGTGGACTGTACACCGTGGTGCGCGCGGGGATGAACTTCACGAGGGCCGTTGAGCCGCTGGTCTGGGCCCTCATCTTCATCTCGTGGGTCGGTATCGGACCCTTTGCCGGGGTGCTGGCGTTGTGGATTCACTCCGTGGCAGCTCTGACCAAGCTCTACTCGGAGCAGATCGAGAGCATCGACCTGGGGCCCGTAGAGGCGATCACTGCAACGGGAGCCGGACCTCTTCAGGTCCTGCGGTACGGAGTGGTACCCCAGGTGATGCCACCGTTCCTCTCGTTCACGATTTACCGCTGGGACATCAACGTCCGCATGTCGACAATCATCGGTTTTGTCGGAGGCGGCGGTATCGGCTACATCCTCAAACCCCGCGTCGACCTCGGAGAGTGGGGAGAGGTCGGCACGCTGGTTCTGCTGATCGCGATCACGGTCTGGCTGATGGACATCGTGTCGGCCAAGATCCGAGAGCGGATCGTCTAGTCCGGGTCAGCCGCCTGCTGCCCGCAGTGACCGGCGATGTGAGAGGCTGACCGTGTTCCTCAGACCTTGCCGGTCTCGCGAGCGCGGCTGGTGGACGATGCGAACCGCTCGAGAGTCGCGATGCGTTACTCCAGTGAGAGAAGAATGGGCTCCTCGAGTGCCTCACAGACCCAGTGCAGGAAACGAGCAGCGTCGGCGCCATCGATGAGGCGGTGGTCGTACGTGACACAGAGCGGCAAGAGAAGCCGCGGCTGGAAGCTCTCGCTATTCCACACCGGTTGCATCTGGGCACGGGAGACGCCGAGCACTGCAGCCTCGGGCCAGTTGACGATCGGATCGAAACCGGTTCCTCCGATGCCGCCGAGGTTCGAGACCGAAAACGTTGCCCCTTGTAGCTCGTCGGCGCTGAGCTTGCGCTCCCGCGCCCGGGTGGCGAGCTCGACCAGCTCGGCGGCGATTGTGGCAATGGATTTGGTTCCGGCGTTCTTGATCACGGGCACCAGAAGGCCGCGGTCGGTGTCAACCGCCACGCCCACGTTGATGTAGAGCTTGCGAATGATCCGTTGCGCCGCCACGTCGACGCTGGCATTGAACTTCGGGAAGACGGCAAGGGCCGAAGCGACAACCTTGACCAGGATCGCAGTCATCGTCAGCTTGCCGCCGGCCGCCTCGACACGAGGGCCATACCGCTGGCGCAGCTCCTCCAGACGCGTGATGTCGGCGAGGTCGTGGTGAGTGACCTGTGGCACGTTGGCCCAGGAATAGGCCATGGCCTGGGCCGTCAGCTTCCTGATCGAGCTCATGGGCTGGAGCTCGACGTCTCCCCAGCGCGTGAAGTCGGGCAGCTCCCTTGCGGGTTCACGGCTTCCCGCTGGGGCGGAGAGCAGGCGTTTGGCATGAGCCTTGACATCGTCGATCGAGATTCTGCCCCCCGGGCCGCTACCGCGAACTTCGGTGATCTCCACTCCCACCTGGCGTGCGAAGCGCCGTACCGTGGGCGCCGCTGGAACCAACCTGCGGCCGGAGGGGCCAGGCTCGGGCACTTCCGAGAGACGGGGTTGCGCCTCAGCCGCTAGCAGCGGCTTGGCCGCCGCTGAGGACGTAGGTTGTGGCTGTGCCGCCGGCAGGATCCTGTCCGCGTTGTTTCCTGCGGCAGCCGGCTCGTCCGTCGAATCTGTGGCGGGAGGGGCGGATGCGGCAGCGGTGTTGTCCGCACCTTCCAGGGTCAGGATCGTCCCGCCTACTGCGACTGTGTCTCCAGTCTTGGCGAGCACGTCCTTGACGACTCCGCTCGCCGGAGACGGGATCTCCACCGACGCCTTCCCGGTCTCGACCTCGAGCAGCGGTTGGTCCTTGGCCACGGTTTCACCGGGCGCGACGAGAACGTTGACCACGTCTGCAGAGTCTATGTTCTCGCCGAGGGCGGGGAGCTTCACGGGTGTTGGCATACCTGCCTCCTCACGAGACGACAGGGCTCGGCCGATCGGGGTCGATTCCAAAGAGACTGATGGCCTTTTCCACGGCTGTTGCCGGTACCGACCCTTCGGCGGCCAGCGCGCCGAGAGTCGCCACCGCGATGTTCTCGGCGTCAACTTCGAAGAACCGGCGCAGATCGGCACGGCTGTCGCTGCGGCCGAAACCGTCCGTGCCAAGAGCGACGGGTGGACGGGGGAACCAACGGCAGATCGAGTGGGGCAGGGCCTTAACGTAGTCGGAGGCCATCACAAACGCGCCGCGTTCCTGTGCCAGGCAGTGGCTGACATACGGTGTGCGAGGCGGTTCTCCGGGGTGGAGACGATTCCAGCGGTCGGTCTCATATCCGTCGCGGTACAGCTCCTTGTAGCTCGTGATGCTCCAGACATCTGCGGCAACGTCGAAATGCTCCTCGAGCAGCTGCTGGGCGCGGAGCGCTTCATTGAGGATGGCGCCGCTGCCGAATAGATGAGCCCTCAACGGCGCGTCGGGGTTGGCGGCGGCCCGGAACCGGTACATACCCCTGATGATGCCTTCCTCAACGCCATCCGGCATTGGCGGCATCTCATATGGCTCGTTCCCCACCGTAATGTAGTAGAAGATGTCCTCCCCCTGCTCGTACATTCGCCGGATACCGTCGCGGACGACGACGGCGATCTCGTAGGCGAAAGCCGGATCGTACGCTGCGACGTTGGGAACCGGGTATGCCAGGAGATGGCTCTGACCGTCCTGGTGCTGCAGTCCCTCGCCGGCAAGGGTGGTCCGTCCGGCGGTGCCGCCGACCAGGAACCCGCGAGTTCGCATGTCGCCTGCGGCCCAGATCAAATCGCCGATGCGCTGGAACCCGAACATGGAGTAGTGCAGGAAGAATGGGATCGTCGCCACGCCGTGAGTTGCATAGGCGGTTCCTGACGCGATGAACGATGACATGGAGCCCGCCTCGGTGATCCCTTCCTCGAGAAGCTGGCCGTCGCGCGCCTCCCGGTAGTACAGGAGCGTGTCCGCGTCCACCGGCTCGTACAGCTGACCGGCGTGGGAGTAGATTCCCACCTTACGAAACAGCGACTCCATGCCGAACGTGCGGGCCTCGTCGGGAATGATCGGCACGATTCTCTTGCCGATCTCCGGGTCGTCGAGGAGCTTGGTCAGGACTCTGACCATGGCCATCGTCGTCGAGACCTCGCGGCCGCCCGAGCCACGATGGAACTCCTCGAACAGGCTCGCGTCGGGGGCGCGCAGCCCCTGGACCTGGACGATCCGGCGCGGGAGGTAGCCGCCGAGCGCCCGGCGCCGCTCCCGCAGATACTCCATTTCCGCGCTGCCTTCCGGGGGCCGGTAGAAAGGCGCCTCGGCCACCTGGTCGTCCGAGATCGGGATGCCGAAACGGGTTCGAAAGTGCCGTAGCTCATCCTCGTTGAGCTTCTTTTGCTGGTGGGTCACATTGCGGCCTTCGCCGGTCTCTCCGAGCCCGTAGCCCTTGATCGTCCGGGCCAGGATGACCGTCGGTGAGCCGCGGTGCTCCACGGCGGCCTTGTACGCCGCGAAGACCTTGTCGGGATCGTGGCCGCCGAAACGTAGCTTTTCGAGCTGCTCGTCCGAGTAGTCGGCAACCAGCTCCAGAAGCTCGGGGTACTTCCCGAAGAAGTGCTCCCTGATGAAGGCACCGGACGAGATGCTGTACTTCTGGCTGTCTCCATCGACGACTTCGTTCATCCGCCGGATGAGGAGTCCGGACCGATCCCGTTCGAGAAGCGGATCCCAGTCGTCGCCCCAGATGACCTTGATCGCGTTCCAGCCCGCGCCTCGGAACGCAGCCTCCAGCTCCTGGATGATCTTCCCGTTGCCGCGGACCGGTCCGTCAAGGCGTTGCAGGTTGCAGTTGATCACGAAGACCAGGTTGTCAAGACCCTCGCGCGCTGCAAGCGTAATGGCGCCCAGGGTCTCCGGCTCGTCGGTCTCGCCATCTCCCAGGAACGCCCAGACCCTGGCATCGGTGTGCTGAATCAACCCGCGATCCTCGAGGTATCGCTGGAAACGTGCCTGGTAGATAGCCATGATTGGAGCCAGCCCCATCGACACCGTCGGGAACTGCCAGAAATCTGGCATCAGCCAGGGGTGGGGGTACGACGAGAGGCCGCCTCCCGGGCGCAGCTCGCGGCGGAAGTTCTGCAGGTGCTCCTCGGTCAGTCGTCCTTCGAGAAAGGCCCGTGCGTAGATCCCAGGCGCGGCATGTCCTTGGAAGTAGACGATGTCGCCGGGATGATCCTCCGTTCGCCCGCGCAGGAAGTGGTTGAAAGCGACCTCGTAGAGAGTGGCGGCCGAGGCGTAGGTGGAGATGTGCCCGCCAATGCCGTCGGTCTCTCGGTTGGCTCTCACAACCATCGCCATGGCGTTCCAACGGATGATGCTCTTGATTCGCCGCTCGATCTCGCGACTGCCGGGGTAGGGTGGCTGAGAGCTCGCCGGCAAGGTGTTGATGTGGGGAGTGTTGGCGGTGAACGGGATGTCGACTCCCGAACGCCGGGCGTAGATCTGGAGGTCCTTGAGCAGATACCTGACGCGTTCCGCCCCTTCGCTTCGTAGGACCCACTCGAGCGACTCAATCCACTCACGGGTCTCGATTGCAGCCTGTTCCTCGGGGCTGCTGTCAGTCTGGTAGGCCATGTTTCACCTCGATCGCGGGCCATGCCGTGACCCGGCTCGTTGATCCTACAACAGGGAACGAGACACAGTTCATTCTCCCTGGTGCTGCTGAGGTTCTTTCAAATGCGGCTAAGGGGCTGCGACGTCGGCGCGGCATTCGGTCGCCACCACAGCCGGAAGCTGACGTTCAAGGCGGATGTGAGTTGATCGTTGCCGCCCAGTAAGGTGACCCGAGTCGGCAGGATGAGCCTGTCAGTCGAGGCCGGTGAAGAACCGGTCCCAGCGAGGGCGCCACTTGTGCTGGAGGTCGACGGATCCAGCCACCGCGAAGGCGCGGCCGAGGATGTCCTCACGAGCAACCAGGCCGAACCACCTGGAGTCGGCGCTCTCATCGCGGTTGTCGCCCATGACGAAGTACCGACCGGACGGAATCGCCGTAGGAGGAAACGACCGCGACGCCGGGATTTGGGGTGTGATCATGATCGTGTGTCTGGTTCGCCCCAACACCTCGATCGCGATGAGGCGCCTCTGTACGTTCCCGAACCGTCCCTTGTCCCAAAGGACGCCTTTTCTCTGGAGTGTGACGGGTGTGTTGTTGACGAGCAAGCGGTCACCCACCATGGCCAGGCGGTCGCCTGGCACACCGATGACTCGTTTCACGAGCCGCTTGCCATCGGCGGGTGACCTGAGGATGACGATGTCCCCACGCTCCGGGTCAGCCCAGGAAAGGAGACGCCAGCCGACCAGAGGCGCGCGCAGATCGTAGGCCAGCTTGTTGACTACAATTCGATCTCCTTCGAGGATTGTGGGCTTCATGGAACCGGTTGGCACGTCGTTCCAGTCCGCGACCGCCGATCGGATGCAACCGGTGACGGCCAGTACCACCACGAGGCCTCTCAACCACTCCTTCCAGATCCTCCGAGCCAGACCGCCCATCGAGCCTCCCGTTCAGGATACGTCTCAGGGAGAATCGGGTTGCACAGCTCCTTCTGGAGAGCAAAAAAAATCCCGGGCCGGGCGGCCCGGAAAAGCGAAAAGGGGACAGATGAAATGGGTCGTCGGGAGCCGGGGCTCCCCACGACGGGGGACATGAAAATCAAACGCTACCCATGGCCTTCCAGCCCGGGAGCGTCATGATGCCTTGGTGTTGATTCTCCCACCCAGGAGAGTGCGGGCCAACCTGTTTCGACACGAGCAACAGTATCAGATGGTGCAGTGCACGCACGCGGCGAAGTGCCTCCTCCCTGACGTGACGACAAACTCTGATGGATGGTATCGGAGTCGTATTCAAAAATCAACCTGTCAACCCGGACAGGATCACGGTACTATCAGGTGATGGTGATGCCGCGACGCCACGTGCTCCTGGTTGGCGCCTCCCGCGAGGCGGTCGAGAGGGTGGCGCCGATGCTGCATCGAGAGGAGTTCCAGGTTCTTACGGCGTCGGCGTGTGGCACAGTCGCGGAGCTGGTTCGTGACACCCCATTCGATCTCATTGTCGTGACGTTCCCGCTCGATGATGTGTCGGTCGAGGTGTTGCTCGATGCGGTCCGGGCCGAAGGGTCGTCCTGTCGCGCATCGGGCGTGCTGCTGCTGGCTAGCTCCGACAACCTGGATGCGGCCACGCGCCATGTGGATCGCGGCGCCAACCGTGCGATCTCAGTCGAGTGGACCGGGGCACGGCTGTGGAAGGCATTCTCCGACCTGTTGGAGGTCGCGCCGCGCATCGCCCTCCGCAGTTTCGTTCACGTCGACGTCGACCTCGGTGAAGAGCTGGGCGAGGATGTGTGTCGAGCGGTTAACGTGTCGTCTTCTGGCATGCTTCTGGAAGGCCCCGGCGCTTTCCGCGCGGGTTCGGATGTGCGCGTTACGTTCCGCCTGCCCGGTGAAGACCGGCCGGTTGCGGCAAGGGCTCGTGTGGTGCGGACATCGGAGCCGTTCAAGGAAAGGGTGCTGGGTTTCGCGGTTCAGTTCATTGCGCTCGAGGACGATGGCGAGCAGCGCCTGGCGGCTTACCTCGCGCGGCAGGTTCCGTCGCCGTCCCCCTCCGGCAGCCCGACGGGGAACACATCCCGTGCCTGACAACGCGCTCTTCCAAACCAGGTTCTCCTGCCGGGAGTTTGGTCCCGAGCCCGTACCGGCGCCGGTCATCGACGCGTTGTTGGATGCAGCGAGGTGGGCACCCAGCGCCGGGAACGTACAGGCGACGCGTTTTGTCGTGGTCACTCGGCGGGAAGCTCGGGAACGACTGGCGGAGGCAGCCTTCGGACAACGGTTCCTGGCCGAAGCGCCGGTCATCTTCGTCGTCTGCGCGCTGCCGGAGGTCTCTGCGCGACAGTACGGCGAGCGTGGGCGGGAGCTCTACTGCATCCAGGATGCCGCTGCGGCGGCCGAGAACATGCTGCTCTCTGCGACCCTCCACGGTTTGGGTAGCTGCTGGGTCGGTGCCTTCCGCGAACGCGATGTAGCCAAAGCGCTGGGCCTCCAACGGGGCTGGCGCCCTGTGGCGCTGCTACCGGTCGGGAGAGCCCGGCGGGGGCCGTCCCAGCGGTGCCGCCTTCCCCTGAGTACCCTCACCTTACGAGTCGACTAACCCGCATCATCTGTCCGGAGTTGACGTCTTCTGCCCTTAACCCAGGGGGTGTCTCGGCTGCCCATGGCGGCAATCACGACTCGGTCGAGGGATCATCTCACCCGTCCCCGGCCGTCCCCGGCCGTCCCCGGGGGTGCTTGAGGCCAACCGGTCGGCGATGGAGCGGCCACAGACAGTAGGGCTGATACGGTCGGGAGCAACAACCGAGGTGAACGGGGTGACTATGTCACCTCGCTTCCAGATGTCCCTCGACTACCGTGATGTCGGCACTAGCCGCAGTTTGCGCTGCAGGTTCCGGTGCGGCGCTTGCCCTGAGCCGACGTGAGATGACCCGGGTGCCTGCGAGAACGTCGTGCAGGGCACGGCAGTCACCGCGGAAGAGCACCAGAAGGTGGCCGCCGCACAGCGGTAGCGAGCTGATCGAGTAGGCAACGAGCCTCAACGCAGCTCTCGCGGGGCCGATTGGGTAGCGACCGCGGTGATCGACGACACGGAGACCGAACAGCCACTGACCGGGCGTGGCTCCCAATAGACCCCACCCGACGACGAAGTAGGCCCACCACACCGCAACCCAGAGGATAAGGCACGCGAGAGCGAGCCGGAGCCATGAGCCGTCCCCGGCCAGGGCCGTCAAGCCGTCAAGGCTGAGGACGTGTTGCACGGATATTGGTAGGCGGAGAAGTAGGGGGACGGCGATGACGCCGCTCAGGAGAGTGAAAAGGAGCATGTCTACCAGGGTCGCACCGAGGCGGACGATCGAGCCTGCAGGCAAACAGGCAGCGTAGCTGCCGGATGAGGTCGGCGTCAGTACGTCGCCGCTTCCGGTAACGGCGAGCGAGTTGGCCGTGCTGATGCGCTCCATGGGACAGATTCGGAGCGCCACGGCCGGCAAGTAGATCTGGTCTGAGAAGCTCACTTTGGCGGCCTCGCCAGGGCGGAGCCGCCTGCGGTTGAGCCAGGTTCCATTGTGCGAGCCCAGGTCAACGATGACCACACCCTCTCCTGAAACCTGAATCATCAGGTGGCGTCTGGAGACCGTCACCTGAGGCAGCTGGATCGAGCACTCCGCAGATCGTCCAACGAGGTGTTCACCCTCGCAGAGCGGGTACCTGACGCCCCCGCACTCGAGTGCGAACACCGACTTGGTCTGGCTTTCGTTCACAGCGGAGTGATGCCTCCTGAGCTCTGGTGCTCGAGCCACAGGTGTGAGAAGACGTTGAGGAACCTGAAGCGCGATCGGTAGATCTGCTCGAGGTGGGCGGTCTCACCGCGGTAGAGCATGTCTTCGATAAACCACTGGAACCTGCGGTCCATCTCTCGCGCTCTCTCCAGGCTCTGTGCTGCCCGTTCCAGCATCTCGTAGAGACGGTCCGAGCTGTTGGACTGTCTGAGCCGGGCGATCTCGGCCGCCTCCTCCTCCATCTTGACGCGTAGCGCGGCGCTCCTGAGGTAGAAGCTACCCAGCTCCCATCCGAGGGTGTCGATCCCAACAACCCCTTCGCTGAGCTTCCGGTACGCCTCGACCTCCCATGGCTCCAGGTGGAGGTTGTGGAGCTCCTTGGTATGGACTGCCTGGTCCGCTGGGTGGTCCCAAGCCACAAGTTCGAGCGAGAACATGATCTTGTGCAGCGCCTCGTTGAGCAGAGCGTCGGAGGGAAGGAGCTGGCCGAGCGATGCAACGGCGGTCTCGGGCTCGGCTGGCGGGAGGTGCCCGCTGGGCTCCGACCTTGGAGCGGGCTCGGTGCCTACGGCCGCCAACGACGCTTCTGGTGTCGAACCTCGACTTTCTAGCGCCGGAGCCGGTCCGGCGCCGCCTGGGGAGGCGACGATGGGAACCTCCACCGGTCTTCGCTCGGTCGGATCGAAACGCTCGAGAACGGCATGGATGGACTGTCTCAGCTCGAGCAGATCGTCCCGCTTGATGTTGTCTTCCTTGCGACCGGCATCGAACCGAATCCGGAAACGGCGGAAAGCTTCGATGTGGCGGCGCAGGTCGGGGTGTGCGAAGTCGGGATGGCGCTCGAGGTAGCGCTCGATTTCGAAGATCCTGTTGGTGTCCTCCAGGATCCGAGTCTCCTCCGCCTCGTAAAGCTCCTGGAAGCGGTTTCTCGCCAGGATGTTGGTGGTGGTGATCTCGCACAGGATCTCGGGCAGGAAGAAGGTCAAGCCGAGCCCGTGCTTGAACTCACGATATCGGTCGTAGACACCGCAGGTCAGCAGGGTTCCGAAGTCCTCCACGCGACCCAGCTCGGTTCGGAAGTCACGGATGGCGGTACGCAGGGCCGCCAGCGAGGTCTGGTCGGCGCTGCCGGTGTCGATGTAGGCCGCCAGCCGTGCAAAGAGGGGCTGTACCTCGGAAGTCTCTCGGGGGAGAGCCTTTCCGTCCTCGGTCGGCGCCTCGGCGAGCCTGGTCAGCAGGATGTCGAGCTTGTCCTGAGTGTCATCGTCGATCTCGTCTGTTTGCAGGTAGAACTTCACGAGCGCGACCAGGATCTTCTCGTCCTGCCGCTTGAGGTGATCAAAGAACCGCCGTAGCAGGGAGGGAGGGAACTCCCGCTCGATGTCCCGCAGGCCGCGGTGGATGTTGGTGAGCCGGCGACCCATCTCCTGAAGTTCGTGCTCGGTAGCAGGTGTGGTCTCGAGGCCCATCCGAGGAACCAGATCCTGGAGCCGTCGGTGGAGCTCCTGAAAGTCATAGGTCTGGGGCAGAGTGCCTCGGCCCTGATGCTTGAACAGCCCCCCCAGGAACTGGTAGAAGGTCCACAGTGAGCGGAACCGGTCGGAAAGACGGGTGTAGCGTTCGCTCTGGTGGCGGAGGTTCATCGCATTCATCTTACAAGCAATAGGATACACCGGATGTCCATGAGCCGCCAAGAGTAGGAGGAGGTGGGTGATGCTAGGACGCGTGGTAGTCGGCCGCGAGCGGATCTCGAGTGTGGTAGCGCGGCTTGCCGAAGAACTGGAATCCGACCTCGAAGGGAGGTCGCCGGTTTTCATCGGCGTACTGAAGGGCTGCGTCTATTTCTTCACCGACCTGACGATGTCGATCAAGACCCCTGTCGAGGTGGACTTCATCCAGGTTTCGAGCTACGGGGCGAGCACCACCAGCTCCGGGACGGTGGTCTTGGTCAAGGACATCACGGTCGATGTCCGTGATCGCGACGTTTACTTGGTGGAGGACATCGTCGACACAGGTTCGACCCTGGCCGACATCCTTCACTTGATCCGGGCCCGTCACCCCAGGTCGGTGCAGATCGTGGCGCTTCTGTCAAAGCCGTCCCGGCGCGAGATCGAGATCGAGGTCGACTTCCTCGGTTTTGAGATCGACGACCTGTTTGTCGTCGGCTACGGTCTTGACTTCGCCGAGCAGTACCGGAACCTGCCCGATATCCACGAGTACCTGCCAGACCGGGAGCCGCCGGTCTGAACATGGCGGGAGGAAGGGAGTAGAATGCCGCCCGAAAAGTGACGCCGGCCGGACAACGGCCGCATCGAGGCGGGGAGGAACGAGAATGCGCGTCATCTCCACCGATCGGGCGCCCGCCGCCGTGGGGCCCTACAGTCAGGCAGTCGGTCGCGGCGAGCTGGTCTTGACCTCGGGACAGATCGGGCTGGATCCATCCAGCGGTGAGCTGGCAAGCGGGTTCGACGCACAGGTCGCACGTGCGCTGGGGAATCTGGACGCGGTGCTGACCGCGGCCGGCTCGCGGCGTGACCGCGTGCTCAAGGTAACCGTTTTCATCACCGACATGGGCCGGTTCGCCTCTCTCAACGAAGCCTATGCGGAGTTCTTCGGTTCCCACCGGCCGGCCAGGTCGGTGGTGGAGGTCGCGGCTCTCCCCAAGGGCGCCGAGGTGGAGATCGAGGCCGTGGCGGTGGTGGCATGACGAGAGCCAAGCCTCGCATTGTGATCCGCGGGGCGGGGGAACTGGCCTCCGCTACAGCCCACGAGCTGCATATCAACGGCCTGGGACGGATCTTGATGCTGGAACGGCGGTACCCGAAAGCGGTAAGGCGGAACGTGTGCTTCTCGGAGGCCGTGTTCAGCGGTGTTCAACATGTCCAGGGCGTGACGGCACGCCTCGCCAGCGATCTCGAGCAGGTGGAGTTCATCAACAGGCTCGGCGACATCGCCGTTGCTGTCGTGCCGCTCGAGATGGCGCTTGCCGAGTGGAAGCCCGATGTCTTCATCGAGGCCGCCATGCTGAGGCAGAACTGGGGGCTGTCCAGGGACCTCGCACGCATCGTGATCGCGCTCGGTCCCGGCTACGTCGCCGGACGTGACTGTCACGCTGTCGTTGACACCTTTCGCGGGCCACAGGTCGGAGCGGTCCTCGAGGACACCGGCGAGCACCTGATCGAGGAGCCGCCAGCTGAGATTATGGGTTTCGCCAACGAGCGCGTCCTCAAGGCCGCACGAGATGGGGTGTTCTTCACGCCGGCGAAAATCGGTGACGAGGTCGAGCGGGGCGAGAGAATCGGAACCGTGGTGTCGGTGTACGGCGTGGACGACTTCAGGCGCGGCGTTCCCATCGATGCGTCGTACGCTGTGACCGTCCGGATCTCCGGGGTTGTCCGCGGCCTGCTCCGCGACGGCGTGCCGGTGAATCAGGGTGACAAGATCGGGGACGTGGACCCGCGCGGAGCCACGGAGGATCTGAACCACATTTCGGACAAAGCGCATCGGGTGGCCGAAGGGGTCCACGAGGCGCTGGTCGGGTTGTTACGACAGCATCGGCGGGGGGAACGGGCGGGGTGACTGCTCTGTCAGGGCGGCTGAGACGGCTATTCTGGAAGGTTCGGCCACCGGTGCTCGCTCTCGGCGGCGGCGGCGCGCGGGGCTTCGCACACCTCGGCGTTCTTCAAGCGTTTGAAGAGGCCGGCATTCGCCCGCGGAGGATCGCCGGGACCAGTGCCGGTGCGGTGGTGGGCGCAATGTACCTGGCCTACGGCTCAGTGGATGCCGTCAAGCAGAAGTGGAAGGCGGCGTTCGATGAGGAGCTGATTCCCACCATCGAGGCGTTCTCGCGTGAGGAGGACAAAGGGGCCCAGGAGCACTTCCTGCTGCAGGCGGCACGGCGTATCCGTGATCGGGTCGTCATTTCCTTGGCGGTCAACCGCAGCACGGTGCTCGACGGCAGCGCCCTCAAGGGAGCGCTGGACTTCTTGATTCCGGATATCCAGATTGGCGACCTTCCGGGCCGGTTCGTGGCCGTGGCCACGGACCTCGAAACCGGAGAGGAGGTGCGGCTGGCGACGGGTTCCCTGCGCACCATGGTGCTGGCCTCGAGCTCGATACCAGGCCTCGTGCCGCCGGTCCAGGTCGACGACCGCCTGCTCGTCGACGGAGGCGTCGTGGCCGAAGTGCCGGTCGCCGCGGCAACGATGCTCGGCCGCCCGGTCTTGGCCGTCGACGTCGCCATGCAGATGCCCGCCTACCGAGGCGACCGTCTGGTGCTGGAGACCATGGCCCGCACCGGGCTCATGACCTCGAGACTGCTGCGAGTCTTCCAGCTCCGTGACGCCGACGTTGTTCTCGATCCCCACCTGGGCCCCATCTCGTGGTCGGAGTGGGACCACTTCGACGACCTGGTGAGCAAGGGGTACCGAGCTGCATCTACGTTGCTCGGACTGGTCTGACCTCTCACTCCCTGGCAGCTGCAGCCGATGATCCTGCGGCCGCGGCTCGTTCCTGACGTGCGTCAAACCGCCGCCGCGCTCTCTCTAGGACCGGACGCCAGGAGGGTGAGGCCTCGAGCAGGGACGTCACGGAGCCGAGCTGGATGCCTCGAGCCTTCAGTTTCGCGACGAGCTTGGGCAGGACCTCCCACGGCGGATCGCTGCGGTGGGTCGAGAGGTGCATCAGGACAATTCCTCCCTCGAGATGGGGGAAGCTGAGCAGGCGTTTCATCATGCGCTCGGGATTCTCGTAGAGGCTGCTGTGCTCGTCGGCGACCCAGTCGCGCGAGTCGAGCGATGTGCCCCGCAGGGTGCTCCAGCGCACGTGGAGATATCCGAGGTCGTACGCCCAGCTACGGAGGGTGGGGTTCTCCTCCCCATATGGAGCCCGCCATAAGGGCGCCATGCGCCGACCGGTGGCCTCGAAGAAGAGGCGTTCGGTTTCGAGTAACTGGTGCTCGAACCAGGGACGGGTGACGTTGGGCAGAAGCTGCTGTCGGCGGTTCTTGGCATACGTCGTCAGGTGCGGGTGGGTGAGTAGGTGGTTGCCAATCTCATGGCCATCCAGTACGGCCTGCCGGACGAGCGCCGGGTGGTTGCGGATGAAAGCTCCGGTCACGAACAAGGTCGGTCGCAGATGGAGCCGCCGAAACAAAGCCAGAAGCTGGGCGGTGCCGTCGGCGGTCGAGCCGGCGTCAAACGTGAGAGCCAGGTGAGGACCCCCATCGCGCACGAGGAGAAGGTCGGGCACCCGGAGCGACTCATCGGCACTCATGCGCGGCACGGAGGTTGGGGGGGGAGGAGATGGGGCCGTCGCCGCCGTCGGTGTTGTTCCAGCCCGGCCTTGGGTCGATGTCGGTTTTGGCGTCGGTACCGGGGTCTCGCTCGGGGTTGAGGTAGGTCGCGGCGTGGGGGAGCTCGTGGGCGTTCTGGTTGGCGTTGCGATCGCGGCCGGCACGCCGGCGCCGAGGCTGAAAACGCGGACCCGGGGCGGCGTCCCGCGGTGGACGATCTCGGTCTTTCCACGACCGCCGGCATCCAGGTTTAGCACGCGCCAGGGACGTTCATCGAGAGTCACAAGCACCGTTGTGCCCGGCTGGCCGTCGACCACGAGTTGCAGGCGTCGCTCGTGGGCCTCGATGTGTGCGACCAGAGCCAGCGAGGGGGTCGGCGGGCTGGCAGTGGGGCTGGGGGCAGCTGACCTTGCGGCGGAGGGCGCGCGTGCATTGGCGAGCAGGCGGGCGACCAGGAGACCAGTCATGGTGATCAGCGGCACGGCAATGATTGCAGTTGCCGCGATCGCCCAGGGGACCGGGATGGGGAGAGCCAGCGCACGGCGGACGGCGCCGGCGGCGTCTCGCATCCGCCCCTTGCAGTGGCACCAGCGGCTGCAGTATGGGGCCCCGCTCCACTGCTCAATGCAGGCGGCACACAGGCGTCGGCCACAGCTCCGACACTCGCCCGCCGCGTCTCGAGAGGGGTGGTAGGTACACCCCTGCCAACTCATTGTCGATTCCTCTTGGGATGTTTAGAATCGTGTGGCCGGGTCGGCCAGCCCACCAGATCCAAGCACCGGTGTGGTGTGTTGCAGCCAGGCCACGGTGGCCGGCGAGGGAGAGCTCCGATGTGGAACCTGCCCAACACGATCACCATCTTGCGGATCTTCATGGTCCCGCTCTTGGTGGCGGTTCTGCTCACGGAGTTTCCCGAAAAGGAGTTCTGGGGGCTCGCCATATTCCTCCTGGCGGCGTTGACCGACCTGGTGGACGGGATTATAGCCCGGAGAACAGACCGGATTACGGTGACCGGCACGCTCTTGGATCCCATCGCGGACAAGCTCTTGATGAGTGCGGCATTCATCTCGCTCGTCGAGCTCGGACTCGCCCCCGCCTGGATGGTGACCGGGATCGTCGGGCGCGAGTTCGCCGTCACGGCCCTTCGGATGGTGGCGATGGAGCGCAGGATCACAATCGCTGCCAACTGGTGGGGAAAGGCCAAGATGGGAACCCAGGTAGTGGCCGTCGCCTTGCTGATCCTGGGCCGCAAGCTCGGACACTGGATCGTCCTGGGGACCGTGGCGCTATGGATCACGTTTTTCCTGGCCATCATCTCGATGGTGATCTACTTCTGGCAGAACCGAAACGTGTTATCGGAGCCTGAGGAGTGAGGCGAGGCCTGCTACCAAGGCTGCTTCCGTTGTTTCTCGTCAGGCTCGGACGTCGCCACCCGATCGTTGTGTGTCTGGTGTCGCTCCTGGTCTGTGTCGCAGCAGTTGTACTCGGGATTCACGTCCGCATCGACACCGACGTCCTATCGTTGATGCCGAACCATGATCCGGTGATCAGGCAGTTCAAGATAACGGTGGAGAGGTTTGGCTCGGTTGACCTGCTGCTGGTCGTGGTCCGGCTGCCCAGCGATGGAGACCTGGAGGCCGAGGTCGGTTTCGCCGATCGTCTTGCGGCGGAGCTGCGCCGCTGGGACTCGATCGATTGGGTGGAGTACAGGCTTGAAGACCCGGCGTTGACGGCGGCCCCGCTTCTCGACCGTGCAACCTTGCTCCTCCCTGAGGCCAGGCTCGAGAAACTGCTCGACAGCCTGGACGACGATGGGCTGCAGCGGGCGGCGGAGAGGATAAGGGCCCAGCTTTTGGCGCCCCAGGGCATTGTCGTCCAGGAGATGCTGGAGCTCGATCCGATGGGGCTTCTGCCGGAGCTTCTGCGGCGGGCACGGCTGGGCGGTATCGGCGTTCGCTTCGACCCCGGTACTGGATGTCTCATCGACCCGGCACGGCGCTTCCTGCTGATGCTGGCCAAGCCCACCCGTCCCGCCCAGGAGGTCGCGTTCGACCGCCAGCTCGCAGCCGGCCTCCCGAGTCGGGTGCAACGGGCGGAGGCCGACTGGCGCGCGGACGGCTGGGAGGGGAAGGCGCCACAGGTCGAGTTCGCAGGCGGCTACATCACCGCCCTCGACGACGGACGACTCATCGTCAGCGATCTGGGCGTGGGTGTAGCCACCTCCTTCATCGGTGTGATGCTCTTGTTCCTGCTCGCATTCAGGCGTCCGGCGGCTCTCGGATACGCTTTTGCGCCGCTAGCGGTCGGACTGGCACTGACGTTCATTTTCGTTGCCGTGGTGATGCATGGCCTCAACTCGGCGACGTCGGCGTTCGCCGCTCTTCTCATCGGCCTGGGGATCGACTTCGTCATTGTGCTCTACGGCCGCTACGTCGAGGAGCGGATCGCGGGGAGCGGACACGAAGACGCTGTCGACGCCATGGGACGGCACACCGGCGTCGGCGTCTTGCTCGGTGCAGTGACGACCGCGGCCACGTTCTATGCGTTCTTGATCACGGATTTCCGAGGCCTTTCCGACCTCGGCTTGTTGACCGGAACCGGAATCCTGCTCTTCGCAGCTACCGTGTTCCTCCTGCTGCCGGCGCTGCTCACCCTCCGCGGGTCCGGGAAATCCGTGTCGCGGCGGCTTCACCTGCATTCGTTCGGTTCCGACATGCTGTGTAGGCTGAGCCTTGCGAGGCCGAAGACTGTTGCGGTCATCGCCGCGGTGGTGACCGTGAGTCTTGGTGCGGCAGCGTTTCGCCTTCAGTTCGATGACGATATCCGCAACATGCGGTCGGCGGGGAACAAGGGCGTCATCCTGCGGCAGGAGATCATGAAGGCGTTCGGGCTTCGGTTCACGCCAATGATGATCCGGATCGACGGCACCTCGGAGGATGACGTCATGACCGCGGCTCGTCGTCTGCTGCCCGACCTGCGTCAACTGGAGGACGGCGAGACCTTGGCCGGAGTCGACACGATTGCCGGAATGGTCCCTTCCAGAGATCAGCAGCTGAAGCTGATCCGACTGCTCAATGAAAGACGGCCCGAGCTGGGCGACCTCGAGACTCGCTTTAAGACAGCACTCGAGAACGCGGGTTTGAACCCGGATCCGTTCTTGCCCGGTATCCGGCACCTCGAGAAAGCTCTTTCGGTCAGCAGACCGCTCTCGCTGAGTGATCTGCAGGGGACCTCCCTGGCCCGGGTCGTCGATCGGTACTTCCGACGGTTTCCATCGGGCGTCTCGACGGTGATCTACTGCTACCCGCCGGCCGGAAAGTGGCGACGCAATGCACCGCCGGCGCTGGAACGCCTCCTGTCGAGGCACCCGGAGGCAGTGCTGACCGGGGCCAATGTTGTCTCGGCCGAGCTGCGCCAGCTGGTCTGGAAGGACGCGGCGCGGGCCGCCATCCTCGGTATGGTCCTCGTCACGGCGCTGCTCGCCATCGACCTCGGCGGGATCCGACAGGCAGCCCTGGCCTTGGTTCCGCTGGCAATCGGCGTGGTGTGGATGCTGGGGGCGATGGCGTTGGCCGGCATTAGAATGAATCTGATGAACATCTTCGTGCTCACGATGATCATCGGCATCGGTGTCGATTACGGTGTGCACCTCTTGCACCGGTGGCGCGAGTCCGAGGGTGACCCGAACGCCTTGGCAGAGACCGCCAAGGCGATCGCGGTCGCGGCTCTGACGACGGTCGTCGGCTTCGGTTCCCTTGTCCTCTCTCATTTCCCGGGGCTGCGGTCGATCGGGGCGACAGCCATCCTCGGTGCCGTGTCGACCGCTGTTCTCAGCATCACGGTCCTCCCGGTGCTGCTCTCCAAGGGGCGGTCATGCCGCGGTGGTTGACGCCGGCCCGCGGGTTCGTGGCCTCTTTTGCGTTGCTGGTGGCGATGGGGACCGTGGCCCTTCAGCTGCCAGGAGTGGCGAAGCCAGGGCGTGAGCTGAGGTGGGACGAAGCCTTGTTCACCGCCACCTCCGCGGTGTGCGTTACCGGTCTGGTCGTACGCTCTCCGGAGGACTTCACGGTCGCCGGACAAGGCGTGATCATGTCGCTGTTCCAGCTCGGTGGGCTGGGGGTGCTGACGTTCGGCTTCTTCCTCGTGATCCTGGTCGGTGGGCGTATGTCGTTTTTCGGCCGAGCCCTGGTCCAGAGCACTTTGGCAGAGGGACCGTGGGAGGATTTCTGGCCGTTGCTCAAGATGGCTGCCGGAGTGACGTTTTTGGTTGAAGCCGTCGGAGCCGCCCTCCTGATGGTGGCCTGGGGCCCGGAGATGGGGTGGCTTCGCGCCTTTGGCTGGGGAGCTTTCCACGCCGTGTCGGCGTTCTGCAACGCCGGCTTTGGGCTCCACCCCGCATCGCTGATGCCGTGGCGCGGCAATGTCCTGGTGGTGGCGACAGTCGCCGGCCTCATCATAATCGGCGGGCTCGGGTTTCTGCCGTTGACCGACATGTATGACCGGTGGCGGTCGGGCAGACGCCGCCCGCTCTCCTTGCACACGCGGCTCGTCCTCGCAACGACACTAGCGCTGCTGATCGGCGGAATGATCGGAATCGGCGTTCTCGAGTGGCATGGAGCGCTGCAGGGTATCCCGAGCGACGAGCGAGCGGCCGCGATAGCTTTCCAGGCGGTCACGCCCCGTACAGCTGGTTTCAGCACCCTGGACTATGGACGGTTTACCGCGGCAGGGCTGATGTTCACGGTCATGCTCATGTTCGTCGGAGCGTCGCCGGGTTCGACCGGCGGGGGCGTCAAGACGACAACCTTGGGCGTTCTGGCTGCGGCGGCGTTCTCCCGCAGCCGAGGGCACCGCCGCGTCAACCTGTGGAACCGTACCCTGCCAGCGGATGCGCTGGCATCGGCGGTTGCTCTGATGCTCTCGAGCCTGACGCTGGTACTACTGGCAACGCTGGTGATTCTCCACCTGGAGGCGGAGTTGGGGGGGCCGTTCGGGGGCGACGGGAGCTTTCTGAAGGTCCTGTTCGAGGCGGTTTCAGCCTTCGGAACCGTCGGCCTGTCGACGGGCATCACGGCGCAACTCGGTGTGCCGAGCCGACTGGTGCTGGTCTCGCTCATGTTCCTGGGTCGCGTTGGCCCGCTGACCTTCGGCCTTGCGCTGGTGGACCGTGGCATGCCGGGCGACTGGCAGCAGCCGGAAGAATCGGTCATGATTGGGTAGTCTCGACGGCGCTCATCTCGTGATCCGCCGTTGGCAGAGAAAGGAAGGTCCTATGGTGCGTGAGCTGCCGGCTGAGGAGCTTGCCTGGTCGTGTCCCGATGACTGGTTACCGTGGCGGACGTCCGCCGATATCGAGCCTGCCGCCTCCATTGTTGGCCAGGACCGGGCCGTGCGCGCCATCGCGTTCGGCCTTGGCGTGGGGGGAACAGGGTACAACATCTTCGTGACGGGCCTTTCCGGTACCGGTCGCCTGACAACGATCAAGCGCTTCCTCGACGAGCAGACCGAGGGTCAGGAACCAGCGGACGACGTGTGCTTCGTGTTCAACTTCCGCTCCGAGGAGGAGCCGCGCGTCCTTCGCTTGAAGGCTGGCGCCGGGCGGCGGCTTCGCGAGGCGATGGATCGGCTCATCACCGAGCTTGCGGAGAGCCTCTCCGAAATGTTCACCAACCAGGAGATCAGGGACCGCATCGACGCCGCTCTCGCCGACCTCAAGGGTGAGGAGAAGGAGCTGGTCGGGTCTTTCGAGCACGAGGTTCAGGAGGCCGGCTTCCAGATGGTGCAGATCAAGATGGGGATGGTGACCCGTCCCGAGATCTTCCCGGTCGTCAAAGAGAAGCCGGTCCCCATGGACGAGCTCTCCTCCCACGTCGAGGCTGGAGATCTGAGCGCCGAGGAGGCCTCCGGCCTGGAGAAGAGTCACGAGCTCCTGATGAAGAAGATGGGGGAGGTCTTCCAACGCGTCACCGAGCTCAGACGGCAGATGGAGGAGCAGGTCGAGAAGGTCCAGAAGGCGGTCGTGAGGCCACTCCTCGACGTCGTGGTCCGGCGGGTCGGCGAGGCCACGGGCGACGACCGGGTGAACGACTACCTGCGGGAAGTCCGCACCGATCTCGAGGAGCGTCTGGCCGCGTTCGCAGGCGACGAGAAGCCGGAAGGTGTCGATCCGTTTCTGCGCTGGCGTGTGAACCTGGCGGTGGACAACGGCGAGCTCAAGGGCCGTCCGGTCGTGATCGAGACCGAACCGACGTTTACCAACCTCTTCGGCACCATCGAGAGGTCGCTGACCTCGAAGGGAGAAGGCACCAGCTCGTTCCTCAAGATCCGGGCGGGCTCGTTGCTGCGCGCCAGTGGCGGCTATCTGGTCCTGAGCGCGAACGACGTGCTCCTCGAGGCGCGCGCGTGGCCCGGCCTCAAGCGGGCGCTGAAGTACAGTCGAGTCCAGATCCAGTCGCCCGAGTCAGCGGTGCTGGGGATCAGTCTCCTCAAGCCGGAGGCGGTGCCGCTCGAGGTCAAGGTGGTGATTATTGGCGACCGCAGCATCTACGACCTGCTGTACCGGCTGGATCCTGACTTCCCCAAGATCTTCAAGGTCCTTGCGGACTTCGACTCCCTGATGCCGTTGAGGCCGGAGGCCGCGCACGACATCCTCTCGGTTTTGAGGAAGGTCTCCGCGGACGAGGATCTTCCGGCCATGGAACAAAGCGGGATGGCGGCCATTCTGGAGGTGGCTGTGCGGCTCGGCCGGTACCGGCATCGTTTCTCCAGCCGCTTCTCCGACCTCGCTGACGTGCTGAGGGAGGCATCCTTCCTGGCGCGAAAAGCGGGCTCCGAGACGGTGTCGAGAGAGCATGTCACGGGCGCGCTGGCAGCGCACAGGTACCGCCACGGTCTGTCCGAGGAGAGGACCCTCGACTTCATCGCCGACGAGGTCATCCACATCAACACGGAGGGCACCGCCGTCGGCCAGGTTTCCGGGCTCGCAGTCTACGATCTCGGGCACCACCGCTTTGGCAAGCCGGCGCGGATCTCTGCGAGGGTGGGACTGGGTCGCGATGGAGTGATCAACATCGAGCGACAGTCTGGTCTGTCGGGACCCACCTACGACAAGGGCGTGAACATCCTGACCGGTTTCCTGCGCGGCAACTTCGCCCGGCGCGCGCCTCTGACCATGGCCTGCTCCGTGACTTTCGAGCAGTCCTACGGCGGCGTAGACGGCGACTCTGCCTCGTCGACGGAGATCTACGCCATCTTGTCGGCCCTCGCCGAGCTCCCTCTGAGACAGGACGTGGCGGTCACGGGCTCGGTTGACCAGTACGGCCGGGTCCAGCCCATCGGCGGCGTGAACGAGAAGATCGAGGCGTTCTACCGCGTGTGCAGCCGCCGGGGGCTGAGTGGCTCGCAGGGGGTCATGATCCCGTCCGGCAACGTGAAGGACCTTCATCTCGACGGAGAGGTCCTGAAGGCGGTGCGCGAGGGGAGCTTCCACGTCTGGGAGGTTGGGTCGATCGAGGAAGGCATCGAGCTGCTGACCGGGACGACAGCCGGCGAGTGGCAGGATGACGGGTGGCCCGCGGGGAGCGTCTACGCGCGCTGCCAGGAGCGCCTCGACGAGATGGCACGCCTGATGCGGCGAGCCGGGAAGGCTGCGACCGACGACACCGACGGGAACGGCGCCAGCTGATCCCATTTCCGGCCGCAGGGACTCCATGGGAGTGGCAACTCGAGAGGAGCCCGGAGACGGCCGACCCTCAACATCGAGCGCGGCCTCGCCCGGACAGTTTGCGGGCGATTGCAGCAGGGCCGGCGACGCGAGGAGTGCGGCCAGGCTTCTGCACCGTCGATCGCGGTAGATTGAGAGTGAATGACCCGGGCTAGAGGAGGGCGTCCAGCTTGGATGTGATGGACCTCTTGTCGGCGGCGCCGACAATGCGGTCCACGACCTCTCCGTTCTTGAAGAAAAGGAGAGTCGGGATGGCCTGAATCCCGTAGCGGACAGCCACGTCCCGGTTCGAGTCCACATCGAGCTTGGCCACCAGGGCCTTGCCCTCGTACTCCTCAGCGATGTTCTCGACGATCGGTCCCACCGTGCGGCACGGCCCGCACCAGACCGCCCAGAAGTCGACGATTGCCGGCTGGCTCGCGTTCAGGACCACACTGTCGAAATCGTTGGTGGTCACCGCGGTAGTTTTTCCTGCCATCACTCATCCTCCATCGAGCTCACGTTGAGCCGGCCGCGAGCCGGCTGGCACATGGTACTACAGGCGCGTACCCGGGGACATTCCCCGATCGAGGGGCCATCACCCGCCGAGATCCTCGATGAGGCAGCGAGCGACCTTCTCACCGTACTCCACCGCGTAGTTTTGTCCCCTGTCCTCGGGGTAGATCTGTGCCATCGAACCGAGGTAGAGGCCGGGCACGGCAGTGCGGAAAGGGGGGATCAGGCGCCGGTATCCGACCGTGACCAGGGGCTGGGCGTAGTCTGCCTTGAAATGGTGGCTGGCCACGATCCAGTCCTCGCCGAAGCTGGAGTTGATTCGCTGCAAGGCCGGCACGTACCTGTCAAGGATCTCACTCTTGCTGAGCGAGAGCATGGGGTCGTTCGGCAGCAGGTAGTTTGAGATGTACAGAATGTGGCGCCCACCGTATCGTTCCCGGGAGATGTAGTTGGTGTGCTCGATGAGCCCACCGAACGGCATGTCGGGGTCGGCGATGTTGAGCCAGTAGTACGGTGTCAGGGAGCGGTTCATCTCCAGCACCGTGCAGATGGCGGCCGTGGACTTCAGTCCGTGCAGGCGATCGAGATCAGCAGCCGGAAGCAGGTGTCCGGCGACCTCTAGATACTCGGGGATGGGGATTGCCAGCAGGACACGGTCGCAGTGCACCTCGCCCTGCCGGCTCATGACCTGGAAGCCGGCATCGTCATGCTCCAGGCGTCGGACCTCATCGCTGAGGCTGACCTCTCCGCCGAGGCCCGTAATGCGTGCCGCGAGCGTTTCCACCAGGCGCGCGAAGGAGCCGCGCATGTAGCCGAGGCGCTCTCCAAGGCCGGACCGCGAGCGCGAACGGCCCCTGAGGTAGACCTTTCGCCATAGCCACACCATGGCGACCTGGTCGGCGTAGTCCGAGAACTTCTGGTGAAAGAGAGGGCCCCAGACGACGTCCCAGACGCGGCGTCCCTGATGGGCGCAGATCCACTCCTTGGCCGTGACGTCAGCGTAGCGCTCGGCCCGCCCGGAGCGCTGCAGGAGAACCGTCCACAGGACAAACCTCGCTTTGTCGACCAGGCTCAGGGGAGAGAAGCGGAGCAGCGATTGAGGAGTGCCAAAGTCCCACAGGCGGTGGTCGGTCCAGATGCCCATCCTCGAGGGTAGCCATTCGATTGCGGACGCGAGATCGAGCTCACGGGCCAGTCGGACGTATGCCGAGTCGGTCGTGAAGAGATGGTGGTAGAAGGCCTCCAGCCTCTCGCCGCCGACCTCGAATACCCGGGCCAGACCGCCGGGTCGGGGGTAGCGCTCGAACACCCGAACCCGATATCCTGACTGAGCGAGGCGCAGGGCCGCCGTGAGCCCGGTTAGCCCTGCCCCTACGACGACGATCTCCGTCATGCGATCAGGCTATCCGAGCTGTACTGTGTCGTCAAAGCAGTCATCGTTCTTCTTCGCCGCCTACTTCGGCGTCCTTGGGGCTCTCCTGCCCTACTTGGGGCCCTACCTGAGAGCCCGGGCCATCGGTGCAGTCGGCATCGGTCTCATCACCGCGGCGGTCTCGCTGGCAAAGGTGGTGTATGCGCCGCTCGTCGGTGCGGTCGTGGATCGAGGCCGCTGGCTGCCGGGGATGCTCGTGCTGCACGCGGCCGTCGCGGTGGCCAGCGCTCTTGCCGTGCTGCTGGTGCAGCAGCCCTGGCAGCTGGGCGTGGCGTTCTTCCTTCTCGGGCTCGGCCACGCGACCGTGCTGCCGATTGTCGAGGCGGCGATTTTGGAGCGTGTCCCTGCTGGCGGCTACGGCGCCTTGCGGATGTGGGGTTCGATCGGCTTCATCGTGGTTGCCGTCGGGGCTGGTCCGCTGCTATCGGCGGCGAAGGTCATTCGGTTCCCAGTTCTGCTCGTCGTCTCCCTCGCCCTGCTCGTGGTTGCGTGCCGTCCGTTCGAGCGCTCGGCCCGCCCTCACCCCCGGGTGCAACGGGGGGGATCCCTGCCAGCCGAGGTGTGGTGGCTGCTGGGGGTTTTGGCACTGAACCAGGTGGCGCACGGGCCGTACTACGCGTTCTTTTCACTCCACCTCGAGGACGCCGGCTGGTCGAGCACGCTGATCGGAGTGCTGTGGTCGGCCGGAGTCGTCGCCGAGTCGGTCGCGTTTTCGTTCGGAGCCCGGCTCGAACGTTGGCGCGGACTACGAGGACTCCTGGGATCGGCCCTGGTCCTCGCCCCGGTCCGATGGGTGTTGCTGGCGTTGCCGCCGGTCCTGCCAATCGTCATCGTGGCCCAGGCCATGCACGCGGTGACCTTTGCGGTCGCGCACCTGGCCGGGATCCAGCTGGTCCAGCATGCCGTGCCGGAGGGGATGCGACGACGCGCCCAGGCGCTTTACTCGGGGCTCACGTTCGGCCTTGGAATCACGGTTGGCTCGGCGCTCGCGGGTCCCCTCTACGCGGCAGCGGGCGGGGAGGGAGCGTTCCTCGCCGCAGCCGGGCTCTCGGTCGTTGTCTTCACGCTTTGGATTCCACTCGCACGCCGACTACGAGCTGGTTCGCAACCGGTCTGACAGCGGCCTTTCCGGACGCCACCGGATCACGGGACAGGGCCCGACTCACCCACCCCGTGACGAAGTAAATGAGGGATTGATTGATCGGCTTCCCCGGACACCGGGTAAGCTCACAAGAGGTGGAACGGGAGATATCCTCGCCGATTCAGCAGCCCAACCGGTCCCGGGGGCCCATACCCGCAGGGCCCTAGAAGATGACGTTCTTGACGTAGAAGGTCTCTACGCCCACCTTGCCGGATGTCAGCGCCTGTGCCTCGGCGAGGCTCATCCGGAAGGTCCCTGCTGGCTTGCCGGAGGTGGTCACCATCTGCAGCTCAACCGCCTCCGGTGCCAACTCCGGCTGGAGGTCATGAATGACCGTGTAGCCGGCCGCCACCGCTTTCAGGGCATTGAAGACTTCGTTTTCCGAGTCGGTCACCGCCTGGACGAAGTAATACTCCGGGCGGGTGCCGATACTGGTGCGGACGAGGTACAGATGGTGTTGATCGAAGACCTGCTTGAACGCCTCATCGACCTTGGAGTTGGGGTAGGCCCTGTTCTGCAGCTTGATCCCGGGCGTCGGTGTTGGAGTCGGCGTCTCCACGCTCCCGAGCTCGGCCGTATCCTGTGTTTGGAGTGTCACGTAGGAGCCGAGAGCGCGCCTCGGCGTGGGTGTTGGCCGCGCTGCGTCTGCCTGGAGACCTTCGACGGTTAGGGCGTCACCAAGGCCGAGCTTGTTGTAGCGCTGGGTTGCAACAATGTCGACCTTGTCGAGCGGAATGGCTGTCAGCGTGCCGGTGACAAGCACGATAATCGCTTCCTTGCCCTTGATGGTGAAGGGCTCACGGGCACGAATCCGCTGTCCAGTCTTCAGAATGACCACATATCCTGAGCTGGCGCCGACCGCGAAGGCCACGAGCAGGATGGCCCCGAGAAGCGCCTTGACGTATCGGCCAGGCCGTACCCACCTCGATAGCTCGTCGGTAGGTTTGATGAGCTTGTGCCTCATGGTATCGCCTCCACGTGCAGTCCCAGTATACCTTGATGTCGCCGTACAGCCGGCTACCCAACAGCACCAGAGGGCTCCTGCCTTATGGCGGCGAGAACCGAGTCGTGGAGGGCGGCGTTGGTGACGACAATGCCGGTCGGGTTGGGCAGGGTCCTGCCGGCACGGAAGTCGAGAGGATCCCCATTCACATGGGACACGAGGCCGCCGGCCTCCTCGACGAGCAACGATCCGGCGGCATGGTCCCAGACCTTCTCCCTGTAGCCGATGCGTGTCGGCAGGCGCAGGTAGACGGAGGCCTCGCCGCGGGCCACGATGGCGTACTTGGTCTGTCCGTCGACGCGGTAAGGAGGGGCAGTGATGCCGAGCCGCGCAGCCACCCACGCCGTGGCCCCGTGGGAGGAGTGGGCAGACTCCACCGACTCACAGAATGAGCCTGCAGCGGGGTCGACGATGTCGTCCACCCGGATGCTCACGGCCTCTCCACCGTCAACCGGCAACTGGACGGCACCGGCGCCTCGCTCGGCGACGAACAGGCAGCCGACCGGGCTCATCGGATCCCCCGGGCGCTGGGGGAGGTTGGGACAGCCGACGATCCCGAGCCGGACGCGGCCGTGCTCCAGCAGGGCGAGCGCGATGGCGTACTGGTCACCGCGCAAGAAGCCCTTGGTGCCGTCGATCGGGTCCAGGACCCAGCCTCGACCCTTCTCTCCGCCGGCCCAGGACCCGAGCCTAAGCATGTCACGCAAGGTGGCTTGATCAAGCTCCGGAGCTGCGCCCTTCGCCAGCAGCCACGCTCTACGTTCAACGTCGTCTCCGTTGGGAGCCGCGAAGGGGGTGGTGTCCTCCTCGGCCATCAGCGAGATCGTGGCGCCGGCTTCCATGAGACGGGAAGTGATCACCGCTTGGACCGCGAGATCAGCGATGGTAACCGGCGAGCGATCGCCCTTGAGGACGCGTTCGCCGGATGCCGCAATGTCGGCCTGGGCCCGGCGCGCGATGCGACAGCCCTCGGCGACGGCGGCAACTGCAATGTCCTTCTCCTTGAAGCTCACTCCTGTCCCCCCAACCTGTGGAGTCTACCCGATCCTCTCCCGTGCGGTTCACGGGCGGCGTACGCGGCGGGACGATTCTGGTGTGGCGAACCGAGCCATCAGGGCCGGGGGGTTGCCTCCGTGTCGGGCCCGAGTATCATGAGGCAGGTGCCACGGGCGGGGGGTGCCTGAGACCGTTCATTGTTGTGAAGGAGGACTCATGAGACTCATTCTCCTAGGACCGCCCGGCGCGGGCAAAGGCACCCAGGCCGCGTTTCTCTGCAAGCACTTTGGCATTCCCCAGATCTCGACCGGTGACATGCTGCGCAGCGCCGTCGCAGAGGGAACCGAGATGGGGCTCAAGGCCAAGAGCATCATGGCCGCCGGCGCGCTCGTTCCGGATGACCTGATCATCGGCCTGGTACGCGATCGTGTGGGTCGTGAAGACTGCGCAAACGGCTTTTTGTTCGACGGCTTTCCGCGTACCCTCGAGCAGGCCGAGGCAACGCGCGCAGCGGCAATCGCCATCGACGCTGTTATCGAGATTCAGGTGCCCGATAATGAGATTGTACGCCGCATGAGCGGGCGCCGGGTTCATCCCTCCTCCGGCAGGACCTACCACGTCGTCTTCAACCCGCCAAAGGTGGCGGGCCGCGACGACGAAACCGGGGACGCGCTGATTCAGCGGGAAGATGACCAGGAGGAAACGGTCCGCAGACGGCTCGAAACCTACCACCAACAGACGGAGGTTCTTGCCGGCTACTACCGGGGCCTCGGGGAAGTGGGGGCCCCCGGTGCCCCGAGCTACATCGTTGTCGATGGTAACGATGCCATCGATGCCGTGCAGGAAGGGATTCTTGCCGGGCTGACCTCGATGGTCTCGGACCCTTCGTAGCCCGGGTCATCCACCGTCGAGCTCCGGTGACCGGCGATTCTCCGATCGTCGCGGCAGTGGTCAACAGCTTGAGTTCTCACCGTGCGCACTCCGAGGAAACACGGTAAGCTGTGATTTGGAGTCCCGCATCCCTGAGATGGTACCTCGAGTGAGCGGGAACTGAGGAGGCATCATGGGCTCGAGAGGGCGGACGTGGTGGGTCGTCGGTGCCGTGGTAGTCATTGCTGCGGTGATCGTGGGCTTTCTTCTGAGCCGAGGCTGCACGGGGGCGGGCGGTGCCGGGTCTGAAGCGGGATTGACGACGCCAACCGCGGTACCGTCACCAACGCCGGAGGAAACACCGGGTGTGGGCGCCCTGCCCGAAGGCGTGACGCTGAACACCAGCGACGTTGCGGTACGGCAGCTGGTGGCGGGGCTTTCCCAAAACCCCAAGCTCGTAGCCTGGCTCGCACATGAAGACCTGGTGCGCCGTTTCGTGGCGTCCGTCTACAACATCGCTCACGGCAAGAGCCCGCGTACCCACCTGGCCTTCATGCGGCCGCAGAGTCCCTTCAAGGTGGAGAATAAGAACGGGGAGCTGATTACAGACCCCCGCAGTTACCGGCGATACAACCTTGCGGCGGGGGTGTTCTCCTCCATCGATACGCAGGGCGCCGTCCAGGTCCTCCAGGAGCTCCGGCCGCTTACGGATCAGGCATTCGGTGAGATTGCACGTCCCGGAGAGACCTTCCAACAAACACTCTACGATGCCATTGCGGAGCTACTTCGAACCCCAGAGGTGCCGCCGGATGCTCCACTCGAGGAGAAGGTGATCACCTACAGGTATGCCGATCCCAAGCTCGAGGCTCTGAGCGATGCACAACGGCACCTGCTGCGGATGGGACCGGACAACGTCCGTCGCGTCAAGACCAAGCTCCGCGAGCTGGCGGTCGCCCTGGGGATGCCGGCAAGCCAGATCCCAGGTGAGTGAACCTGCGGCGCGACGGCCGGAACTGCGGAGCCAGTAGCCCTTCATCAGCGAGGAAAGGGCTTCGAGCGGCTGGCGCTTGGTCAACCGCCGCGCTTGAGGGGGCCGATCGACCGGAGCACAATGTGCCGGCCGGTACTCACCAGACGGTAGGAGGTGCGCGGTGAGTGATGCTCCAGCGTGGGACGTGGTGGTCGTCGGGGGCGGAATCGTGGGCGTCTCGACCGCAATGGCACTGCTGGAAGGCGGGCGCACCTCGGTGTGTGTGGTGGAATCGGAGGGGCGGCTCGCCGCGCACCAGACGGGACACAACAGCGGTGTCATCCACTCCGGTCTCTACTACCGCCCGGGATCCCTCAAGGCTCGCAACTGTGTGGCGGGTCGCACGGCTCTTCTCGAGTTTTGCGATCGTCACGACGTGCCCTATGAGGTGTGCGGCAAGCTGGTGGTGGCCACCAGCCGTGAGCAGATTCCCGCCCTCGATGAGCTTGAACGGCGGGGCCGCGCGAACGGCCTCGACGGTATCCGTCGGCTGCGCACCGGCGAGCTCACCGAGTTGGAGCCACACGCAGCGGGCGTCGGCGGTCTCTGGGTTCCACAGACCGGCATCGTCGACTACACAGGGGTGACCGAGGCGTTCGGCACTGTGGTCCGCGAACGGGGTGGCGAGATTCGGCTCCACGCCCGTGTCACGGGAGTACAACGTCGCGCCTCGGAGCTGGTGGTGGAGACGACGGCGGGAGCCGTGAGAACCCGCTTTCTCGTGAACTGCTCGGGCCTGCAGAGTGATCGCGTAGCCCGGCTGTGTGGCCTGCGGCCCGGCGTCCGGATCGTCCCGTTTCGGGGGGAGTACTGCGACCTGACGCCCGATGCGGCGCAGTTGGTTCGCAACCTCATCTATCCTGTCCCTGATCCCAGCTTCCCGTTTCTCGGCGTACACCTGACGAGGATGATCGGCGGCGGCGTGGAGGCGGGGCCGAACGCGGTCCTGGCACTGCGGCGAGAGGGCTACTCGCGGGCCAGCTTCTCTCTGAGAGACGCTCTGGCGACGATCTCCTACCCGGGGTTTTGGCGCTTGGCCCGGCGCTACTGGAAGATGGCCTTTGCCGAGCAGTGGCGGTCGCTGAGCAGGTCCGCCTTCGTGCGCTCGATCCAGCGGCTGGTGCCGGAGATCAGATTTGACCAGGTGCGTCGTGGCGGGGCCGGCGTACGCGCGCAAGCGCTGGGTCGCGACGGAGCGTTGCTCGACGACTTTCGCATCGAGCGCGCGCCGCAGATGGTGCACGTGCTCAACGCTCCGTCGCCGGCGGCAACGGCATCGATCTCAATCGGGCGCGCCATCGCGGCCACGGTTGAGTAGCGGGGCCCTTCTCCCTTCCGGGGCGCTCTGGGATGAGGTCGAGGACTAGAGACTTCGGCGGCCCGCGCCTCGTTCGTTCGTGCGGAGCGCCACTCAGCCGCTGGAAGTCAGGGTGAACCGGCCTCGCCTGAATCGGGATTCAGCATCAGGCCAGACGCATCAACCGCCTCGAAGTCGCTGCCGTGAACACCGGACAGACTCTGGAGCTCCGAATTGTCCCAGCGGGCATCGGGGACGCCGCTGATGAACCAGTTACTGCCGTTGTCGGCCAGAATGATCCCGTACTCCTTCATCGCCTGTAGGATCACCTGCACGTGAGCCGGGAAAGGGGAGATGTCGAAGTTGGCTTTCAGACGGAACCGCTGGCCCATGGGCGGCCGTGCCGGATCGTCGCTCGAGGACGCGAAGTGTCGGGCTGGCCAAACATAGGCCCGCCTCGTCAGAGCGGCCGTAAACCGGATTGCGTGTCGGATCGTTCCCGATGCCACCTCGTCATAGCGGACCAACCCGGGGAGGATCGGTAGGCCGGCAGCATCGGCAGATGTCCAGCCGGCCGGGCGGAGAGCGTTCGACGTCAGGTCGAAGACGGCGCCGGACCCGGCGTGCCAGCTCCCATCGGCCTGGGGCCAGCTATTCCATGTTTCGTACAGCAGACAGCGATCGAAGTCGAGGACGAGGACATGGCGGTCGCCGGTGCTGTCGGGCCCCCCTTCGATCGGGGCGTTGTCAGGGATCGGGTACGGGCCGGGGTCGCTCTCGTCAGCGTAGTCGAAGGTGATGTCGACCGGAGCCTGAGTGCCGGGTACCGTCACGAACGGTATACCGATCGGCCCTCCTTCCCAGGTTCCGGATCCGAAGTCCGCGTGGAGGCCAGTTCCCGTGCCGATCGTTGCGATGTACGCGGGGGATTGTGCATCGACGGGCAAGGTGTCGACTCGTGTGTTCCAGATGCTGGTCTCCGGGAGTACGAGGCACGGACCGAGGGTCGGGGTGGTCGGGGGTTCGACCAATGGGATACCGAACGCCGCGACCAGGAAGACCGACATCTGAGCGCGGGTTACGGCAGCCGAGGGACAGAAGCGAAGTGGCGCCGTGGCGCAGCCTGCGGTCAGACTTTCTGCGAAGAACTCCTCGATCCAGGCAGCGCCCCAGGAGTCAGCATCGACATCGGCGAAGACGGTTCCGGATGCGGGAGGCGGCGTGTACGAGACTCCGTGGATTGCTTTCAGCAGGAACACGGCCATCTGCGCACGGTTCACCGATGCAGTGGGGCAGAAGCGAGGCGGTGTCGTATCACAACCGGCGGTGACCTCCTCCGCCGAGAGTTCCTCGATCCAGGCTGCGGCCCAGGAGTCAGCAGCGACGTCAGCAAAAACGTTGCCGGTTGCCGAAGGTGGTCCGTATGCCGCGCCGTGGATGCCCCGCAGCAGGAAGACCGCCATTTCGGCGCGACTCATCACCGACTGTGGACAGTACCTGGGGAACGGCGTCGACCTGCAGCCAGCCGTCAGACCGGCTGCGCTGAGCGATTCGACGGCTTGCCATATCTGTGAGCTGAATGGCACATCACCGAAGGTGGCATGTGTCCATGCCGCCGACCGTGGCGCGGTGCCTTCTTGAGCCGAGCTGGTCACAGGTATCAGTGGGCCGACAAGAACAGCCGTGAACGCGATGGTCGCAAGGAGCCTGCGGTGCCTTGCTGAAGCTGTCATGCTTGTCCTCTTTCGTTGACGAACGTGGACCTCCACACTTTATGCGGGGAGCACCATCAAGTGTGTGACTGTCCTCACAGGGGAGAACGACCCCCGGCTCGTGTACCCTGTGGGCCCGGATCAGAAGACATTGCCGGGTGCCGAGCCGGACCGTGGGAGGCTCTTGCGCCCTGTAGCAGACCGGGCGCGACGCAGGGAAAGGGGGGAGCAGGGTGTCGGATCACCTCAATCCGCCGTATGGCGGGCAGCTTGTCGATCTGGTGGTGTCCGAAGGCCGGCGACGGGAGCTTCACGAGGCCTCGCGGGACTGGCCCTCCTGGGACCTCGAACCACGTCAGCTGTGTGACCTGGAGCTGCTCCTGAACGGCGGCTTTTCACCCCTCCGTGGATTCCTTCGCCGCGCCGACTACGACTCAGTCGTCTCCGACATGAGGCTCACGGACGGGACGCTGTGGCCGATCCCGATCACACTCGACATCGACGAGGCCCTGGCCACGGAGCTCGAGCCCGGCTCCACGTTGGCCTTGCGGGATCCGGAGGGCGTGATGCTCGCCGTCCTGCACGTTGAGGACGTGTGGAGGCCGGACGGAGAAGCCGAGGCGGCGGGTGTGTTTGGTACCACGAGCATGGACCACCCCGGCGTCGCCTACCTTCGCCGCCAGGCGCACGGCTGGTACGTGGGTGGGCGGGTCGAGGGTGTGCATCTGCCTGCGCATTACGACTTCATGACCTTGCGGCTGACGCCGCGGGAGCTGCGTTCCGAGCTTGTCCGCCTCGGCTGGCGGAAAGTCGTAGGTTTCCAGACCCGGAACCCGATGCACCGGGCTCACCACGAGCTCACCCTGAGAGCGGCCAAGAACGCGGAGGCCAACCTTCTCCTGCATCCGGTCGTTGGGATGACAAAGCCGGGCGATGTCGACCACTACACGCGGGTCCGGTGCTACCAGGCGTTGCTGCCGCGGTACCCACGCCACACTGTCAAGCTCGCCCTGCTACCGCTGGCGATGCGCATGGCTGGGCCGCGCGAAGCGCTCTGGCACGCCATCATCCGCAAGAACTATGGCTGCAGCCATCTGGTAGTTGGCCGCGACCACGCCGGGCCGGGGCGTGACGCCGCCGGCCAGCCGTTTTACGGAACGTTCGAGGCCCAGGAGATGCTACGCCATCACGCACAGGAGATCGGGATCGGCGTCGTCCCAGTGGGGACCATGGTCTACGTCGAGGATCATGACCGCTACCTGTCAGCCGACGAGGTTCCGGAGGGGGCCCGCACGCTGACCATCTCGGGCACCCAGCTACGACGCCGGCTCGCCGAGGGGCGGGGTATTCCGTCCTGGTTCACCTACCCCGAGGTCGAGCGTGAGTTGCGCCTCCGCCATCCCCCGCGTCACCGACAGGGTCTAACGGTGTTCTTCACTGGTCTGTCAGGGGCGGGTAAGTCAACCGTTGCCAACGTTCTGCTGGTGAAGTTCCTTGAGATGGGCGGGCGTCCGGTCACGCTGCTCGACGGAGATATCGTTCGCCGCCATCTGTCATCGGAGCTTGGCTTCTCCAAGGAGCACCGCGACATCAACATCAAGCGAATTGGCTTCGTTGCCTCCGAGATTACCAAGAACGGCGGCATCGCGATCTGTGCGCCCATTGCGCCCTATAGCTCCGTTCGCAAGGAGGTGCGGAGCATGATCGAGCCCGTCGGTGGGTTCGTGCTCGTCCATGTTGCGACGCCGCTCGGGGTGTGCGAGAAGCGTGACCGCAAGGGCCTTTACGCCAAGGCCAGGGCCGGGATCATCAAGGAGTTCACCGGGATATCGGATCCGTACGAGACACCCAAGGATGCCGAGATTGTGCTCGATACCAGCGACCTTAGCCCTGAAGAGGCCGCCCAGGCTGTGATCCTCCACCTCGAACGGGAAGGCTATGTCGGCGCCAACGGCGGCGGCTGACAGACCACATGACGATTGCTGGGTGGCTGACACTGGCGGTTCTGGCGGTCGTCGTGATCGCGTCGGCCAGCGATCGCGTGGACCCGACGTTCGCGCTTGGCGGCGGCGTCGGCATCCTGCTACTGGCCGGTGTGCTGTCACCAGAGCGAGCTCTGGCCGGCTTCGCGAATCCGGCAGTTCTCATCATCGGCCTGCTGTTCATTCTCGTCGGAGCGCTGGAGAGAAGCCCCTGGCTGCGCTGGTTTTCGGGCCTCTTGTTCGGGGACGGCGGGGAACGCCTCGGGCTGCGCGGGCTGGCCCCGGTGGCGCTACTGTCCGCCTTCTTGTCCAACGCCACCGTGATCGCGGTCCTGATGCCGGCGGTGCGGTCGTGGGGGAGGCGGCACCGACGCGGAATCTCCACTCTCATGATGCCGCTCGGCTTCGCCGCCACGCTGGGCGGGCTGCTGACTCTGATCGGAACCGCCTCCAATCTGGTCGTCAACGGGCTCTTGATCCAGCACGGAGACGCCGGTCTGGGGCTGTTCGAGATCGCAGCGGTGGGGCTTCCGGTCGTGGTTGTAGGGGTGCTTTACCTTGCGGTTGCGGGGCCGCACCTCCTCCCCGACCACCAGGACCCATTGGGGGAGTTGGACGCCAACCCGCGCGAGTACCTCGGCTGGCTCCGGGTTGCTCCGAACGGGCCGCTGGCCGGTCAGACCATCGGCAGTCTGAGGCATCTCAAGGACCTCTACCTGGCCGGTGTCGAGCGCGACGGCCGCCTCCATGGGCCCGCCGAGCCAACCGAGCTGCTGATGGGTGGCGACGTGTTGGCCTTCGTCGGCAGGGTCGACCGGATCGCTGAGCTCGCGGCTGAGGCCGGATTGCAGCCGGTGGATGAGGGGGGCGATGGTGCGTGGGGCACCGCGGACGGGTTTCACCTCGCCGAGGTTGTGGTATCTCCCTCGTCACCGGTCGTGGGCCGCAACATTCGCGAGACCGGCTTTCGAGGCAGGTACGACGCCGTGGTCCTGGCCGTCCACCGGCACGGGGAGCACCTGAGGCAGAAGATCGGCGACATCGTGGTACGGCCGGGAGACACGTTGCTGGTCGCTGCGGGCTCCAGCTTTCTCGAGCGTTGGCGGTACGCGCGCGACTTCTACCTGGTGTCGACGCTCGGCCGGGTGCCGACGGCGGTCACCCGGTGGGACTGGCTCGAGCCGGCGGTGCTGGCGGCGGTCGTTGGTGCGGTCGCTCTTGGGCTGCTGCCGCTGCTTGCGGCCGTCGTCCTCGGCGTTCTCCTACTGGTGGCGCTGGGCAGGCTGCGCCCAGCCGACGTCTGGGCTGCGGTCCACTGGCCGACGCTGGTCATGATCGCGGCCTCGATCGGTATGGGGCATGCGCTCGCCGACAGCGGCCTGGCAGCCACCGTCGTGAGGGTTCTGCTGCACTCACCGAGCCACCTCGGTTCCGCCGTGCTGATCACGGCCGTGCTCCTGGTGACCGCTCTGCTGACCGAGGTCCTGGACAACCCCGCCGCGGCGGCACTCGTGTTTCCGGTGGCGGCGACGGTCGCGACTCATGGAGGCGTGAGCCTGCATGGGGCCGCCGTGGCGGTTGCCGTCGGTGCCTCCACGAGCTTCCTGACGCCGTTTGGCTACCACGGGAACGTGATGATCAGCGGAGCTGGCGGCTACCGGGTACGTGACTTCGTGCGCTTCGGCCTGCCACTCAAGCTCCTGGTTCTCGCCACTGCGGCTCTTCTGATCCCGTTGATCTGGTGAGAGTGACTGGAGCCGTCCGATGCTGTACCGTAGCCGGGCGCGGCGCAGCCAGCCGCAGGGGAGTCAACATGAGCGAGAAGAAGCTGATCGCCGCGGATACCGTGGTTTCCATCCAGTACACCTTGACCGGCGACGACGGGACCGTCATCGACTCCAGCGAGGGCGGCGAGCCCCTCACGTACCTGCATGGCCACGGCCAGCTGATCCCGGGCCTGGAGCAGGAGCTCGAGGGCAAGGGTCTCGGGGATGCCGTTGCGGTGCGGATCGACGCTGAGAACGGGTACGGCGAGCACGATCCCGACCGTTTGGTCGAGGTTCCGCGAGATCGCTTCGAGTTCGACATCTCGGAAGGCGACTTCGTCCAGGCGCAGCAGCAGGACGGCACCACGGTGCCGTTTCAGGTTGTTGGTGTCGAAGAGACCACGGTAACGCTCGACGGCAACCATCCCCTGGCCGGCAAGGTTCTCAACTTCAAGGTCGAGGTGGTAGGCGTCCGGACCGCAACCTCCGAGGAGATCGACCACGGGCACGCCCACTAGGAGGCTCTGCCGCGAAGCCCATCCCTGACGGTTGGGGCGCGGTTCGAGGGCGTTCGCACGGGCTCTGTGGCACTCGCTCCCATGGATGCGCTGTACGCATCCAGAGTGAGACTCGCCCGGCTGGGGGTCAACATCACAATGTCGAGAGAGGATCGACGTCAACCACACGGTGAGCCCGGCCCAGCACTCCGGCCGACTCGACGCGTTCGGTGAGCTCACGCAGAAGCTCTCGGTTGGGCGCGGTCAGCAGGAGCTGCCAGCGCCACTGCCCGCGCAGGCGCTCGAGAGGGGCAGGTGCCGGGCCACGAACGCGGACTCCCGTGGGAAGAGTGCCTGCTGCTGCGGCAGCGGCCTCTGCCGCCGAACGTGCGGCGCGCTCCGACGTGGCCTCGAACCTCACCAGCGCCATTCGTACTGCCGGCGGGTAGTGGAAGGCGCGGCGGTAGACGAGCTCCTCGCGGTTGAACGAGTCCACGTCATGGTCGGAGGCGTGCCGCACCGCGGGATGATCAGGGTAGTAAGTCTGGATGACGACTCGCCCCGGCCGGTCACCTCTCCCAGCCCTCCCGGCAACCTGAGTGAGGAGCTGGAACGTCCTTTCTCCGGCGCGAAAGTCTGGCAGCCCGAGCAGCGCATCCGCGGAAATGACTCCGGTCAGCGTCACGTGGGGGAAGTGGTGGCCCTTGGCGACCATCTGCGTGCCCACCAGTACCTGGACCCGCCCGGCGGCGAAGGCGCCGAGTGTCTGCTCGAGACCGTTGCGGTGGCGTACCGTGTCCCGATCGAGAATGGCAGCGGTGACCCCCGGAAAGTGGCGAGCGAGGTGGTGGGCCACCTTTTCGGTGCCCGCTCCGACTGCATCGAGGAGGGTCCCGCCACAGCGGGGGCACTGCGCGGGCAGAGGCTCGTTGTGACTGCAGTAATGGCACTGCAGGCCGCGGCGGCGGCGGTGGAGGACGAGCGGTATCGAGCAGTCCGGACACTCCAGCTTGTGGCCGCAGTCGCGGCACAGCATCACCGGCGCCCAACCGCGTCGCTGAATGAGGAGGATGATCTGCTCGTCTCGCTCGATGGTCTCCGCCATCACTTCGCGCAGTCGGCGGGAGAACAGCGTGCGCCCCTGCTCGCCGGGCTCCGGCGGCTCGCCGCGCAGGTCGACGAGCTCGACCTCGGGAAGGGATCCGCCTGCCACCCTCCGGTTCAGCTCGAGCCGGCGAGCGAGCCCTCGCTCCGCTAGTGCTGCCGCCTCGACCGAGGGAGTGGCGGAGCACAGCAGCACGGGAACGCCAAGGTGATGTCCAAGAACCAGCGCCAGGTCACGCGCTTGATAACGGGGGGTTTCACCCTGCTTATAGGCGGAGTCGTGCTCCTCGTCGACGACGATCAGACCGAGTCGTCCAAGTGGTGCAAACAGGGCCGAGCGGGGACCGACCACGACATCTGCACGTCCTTCCCGCACCATGCGCCACTGGCGCCAGCGTTCTCCTTCGGACTGGGCGGAGTGGAGGACTGCCACACGCTCACCGAAGCGGCGCTCGACGGCGCCGACGGCGGCCGGCGTGAGGCCGATCTCGGGGACCAGCACCAGGCCGGTCCGTCCGGCATCCAGGGCCGCCTCGAGGCAACGGAGGTAGACCTCCGTCTTGCCCGAGCCGGTGATCCCGGCGAGCAAGAATGGAGCGTACTTACCAGAGTGAACCGCGGCGGTGATCTCGCTGACGGCCACTGCCTGCTGATCCGTGAGCTCGAAACGGGACTCATCGGGCCGAAGAGCCCAGCGCGGTCGCCCGGGGGCCAGCTGCGTGAAACGATCCAGCACTCCCTTGTCTGCCATCGCGCGGATGACCGACGGAGCACAACCGACAACCTCACACACCTCGCGCTGCAGGGCCGGGCGCCCGGCCTCGGCCAAGTGCTCGACGACGCGGCGTTGCTTCGGAGCCCGCGAGCAGGAGGCCAGAAGCTCTTCCAACGGCCTGTCTGCGAGCCGCACAGCAGCGATCTCCACGCGCGGGGGGCGGTCGCGGCGCCGCCGGCGCAGGCGGACCAGTCCGGCGTCGATGAGTGTGTCGAGCGGCCCACGGGTGGCTACTCCCGCAGCAGTGAGGAGAGCGGTCGTGCGCGACCGCCCCTCGGCCTGCAGGTGTTGCAGGATTCCCTGCTGGCGGTCCGGCAGCGTGGTGGGATCAGCGGCAGCGCCACGTGGTGTGAGCTCGGCCTCCTCCGCATCCGCTCGCAGCAGGCCGGCAGGGAGCATGGCGGCGAGTGTGATCCCGAGGGGGGAGCGGTAGTAGGACGAGACAAAGCTGGCGAGCTCGAGGAGGTGAGGTGGCAGCAGCGGCTCGGGGTCGAGGACCTCCGTGATGGGACGAACCAGCCCCGGGTCGATGTCAGTGATCGCGGAGAGCCCGACGATGACCCCCGTGACGGTTTGTCCTCGCAGTGGCACGCGAGCTCGTACGCCCTCGCGCACAAGAGGTCTGAGCATCTCCGGCACCGAGTAGGTGAGGGCCTCGGGCACACCGCGCGGCACCGCGACGGACGCGAACGCGGCCGAGCCGTGTCTGTCATCGAGCCCGGTCTTGATGCTCCTCGGAGGCTCTCCAGGCGGGGAGGGGCAGCTCACGGCGCGATTGTAGAGGAGAATAGCGGTAGAGTGTGCTGGTGCAATACGGCGACCGGGTGCACGGCGAGATCGCGAGCGAGCGGGGCAGAGCCCGCCACCAGGTGCTCGATCTCGTGAAGAGGATCCCCCGGGGCCGGGTGATGACATACGGGCAGATCGCCCAGGTGCTCGAAAGTCGGATCTCGCCGCGTGCGGTCGGCTGGATCCTGCACCGTTGCCCCGATGACGTGCCCTGGCAGCGGGTGGTGAACAGCTCGGGAGGCTGCTCGACAGACCGCCTGCCCGATTTCCCGAGCGGTCTGCAGCGCGCGATTCTCGAGTCTGAAGGAATCGAGTTTCGACCCTCGGGCACGATCGACCTCGAGATCTACCGCTGGTGGCCGTAGTCGGGGAGCGCTAGACTCTCGGTCGGGAGATCAGATGTCTCAGAACAGTGCTCAACCACCGGGCCGTCTCGCGATTGCTGGACGCGTGGCCGGACCACTCCTGTTTCTGTTGATTCTGGCATTGCCTTCAGGAACGATGGGTGTCGCCGGCCTCCGTGTCGCCGCCGCCATCGGCTGGATGGCCGTCTGGTGGGTCACAGAGGCGGCACCGCTCGCTATCACCTCGTTGCTGCCGCTGGTTCTGTTCCCGCTCATGGCGGTACGGAGCGTCGCCAAGGTGGCGCCGAACTACACCGAGAACATGGTGTTCCTCTTTCTCGGCGGTTTCGTCCTCGCTCTGGCCGTCGAACGGTCGGGCCTCCACCGGAGGATCGCCCTCAATATCCTGCACCTCGTTGGAAGCTCGCCGAAGCGGTTGGTCTGGGGCTTCCTGCTGTCGACTGCGGTGCTCTCGATGTGGCTCTCGAACACCGCAACAACCCTGATGATGCTGCCGATCGCGTCGGGGGTAGTGGACAGGACTTCCCGTGGCCGTACGGCAATGCGGATCTACCTGGCGGTGGCCTTCGGCGCCTCCATCGGCGGACTCGGGACATTGATCGGGACGCCACCCAACCTGGTGCTGGCCGGGATGGCGCCGAAGCTGGTCAAAGGGCTGCCGACCCTGACGTTCGGCGGCTGGATGCTGTTCGGAGTACCGATGGTCCTGCTGCTGCTGCCCGTGGCCGGGCTGCTCCTTGGCAGGGGTCTGTCGAGCGACGACACCGGCGCTCGGAGTGCGCTCGAGGCCGAGCGGACGGCGCTTGGCCCGATGTCGGCGGCTGAGCGACGCTCAGCGATTCTGTTCGCGCTCACGGCCTTGGCCTGGATCACCAGATCCGGCATGGATTTCGGGAGTTTCTCGATCCCGGGGTGGAGCCAGCTCCTTCCGAACCCGAAGCTGGTCAGCGATGCAGTTCCTGCGATCGCCGCCGCGTGCATCGCGGCGATCCTGCCGGCCGGTGGTGGCGCGAAGCGGCCGTTGGTCACGTGGGAGGAGATCCGTCACGGGGTGCCCTGGGGCGTCCTGCTCCTGTTCGGCGGCGGGTTTGCCATCGCCGATGCGGTCAGGGCGGCAGCACTGGATACCTGGCTTGCCGGCCGCTTGCACGGGCTCAGCGTCCTCCCCCTGCCTGCGCTCGTCCTGGTCGTGGCGCTGATCGCGATGGGTGCGACCGAGCTGACCTCCAACACGGCCACGGCGACCTTGCTGGTGCCGGTCATGGCTGCCCTTGCCGAGGCCCTGGGGGAGCATGCCTACGTCCTGATGGTGCCCGCGACAGTGGCCTGCTCATGCGCCTTCATGTTGCCGGTGGCCACGCCGCCGAACGCAATCGTCATCGGGTCGGGCCACGTCAGCGCGACCGACCTGTTTCGCGAAGGCATCCGGCTCAACCTGGCCTCCGCGGTCATCATTACCCTGCTGACGCTCACCCTCGGGCGGTTGGTCCTACCTCTGTAAGGGGTACAGCGCGAGCGGCCGCTCGGAGGGCGTCAAGCCCAGCCGACGGCAATGGTCCCAGAATAGCTGGATGGCCTGGAGCTCGCGGTCGCCGATCCGGTACTGCAGGATTTCTCCCAGGTACCGCTCGGCCAAGGGTACGGGCCAGCCGGAGACAGGGCCGCACCTGGACGCGATCTCGGGGACCCGGGCGAGATTGATAGTCAGCTGCTCGTCCAGGCCCTCGGGGAGCGATCCGAGGCTGGCTCCGGCGCGTGCCATCCAGACCGCGAACACGAACGGTAGACCGGTCATCTCGCGCCAGGCGCCCCCGAGGTCGAGCTGGAAGGGGTACGCTTCCTTCCCTGGATCGGCGGTAACGACCTTGTCGCCGATCAGCAGCGCGGCTTCGTGATCGGTTGGGACGTCGGCTCGAGCGTCAAAAGACAGCAGTCGCGGGACGCGGCCGAGGAGGTGGCGGAGCACGACTTGGAGGAGGGCGACCGAGGTGTGGCTGTCGCTGTCAACGGCGACCTCTTCGAGTTCGGAAATGGGCCGGCGACTGAAAAGGCGAACAGTGAGGGTGGGACCGTCGCTGCCGATGCCGCCGGTCGGGATCACACGGAGGGGGGCTGTCGAGCGCTGAAAGTCGATCACGGGGCAGAGAGCGACGTCGACCTCGCCTTCGACGAGGCGGCGCAAGAGACCTGATGGGACGTCTGTCACCAGGCTCACGCCCGGTCGGGTTTCGAGTCCTTCGATCAGAGGCCGTGCGTTGAGGTAGCTGACGGCACCGACTCGGTACCCATTGCTGGCAGCTTCGAGCATCTGGTTCCCCGCAAGGTGCCGCGGGCGGAAGCGCGCCGCGGCCCAACGGACTCTAGCACGGCTGGCGGGCATCGTTCACAGCGGATTGAAACTCGTGGAGAAGGTGTCGGTGATGGTGGGGATCTCAATCGTAGGAGCTAGAAGCTCCCGACAGCCTCCTCCTGGGTGTCAAAGATGGGGAAGACGCGATCGAGGCGGGTCAGCTCGAAGATCGACTTGACGGGCTGGGAGAGTCCGCACAGAACCAACTGACCGCCGGCTGCACCGGCGGTCTTGAAGGCCGTGAGAAGGGCGCCGAGCCCCGCCGAGTCGATGAAGCTGAGTGCCGAGAGGTCGATGATCAGCTTGACCCTCCCCGAGTTCACCAGCCCCCTGAGAGTGGTTTTGGCCTCCGGGGCGTTGTGGGCGTTCAGCTCGCTCCCAGCCACTACGACGGTGACGTCGCCACGCTGTTCAGTCTTGAACATCGGTGCCTCCGGAGCAGCCTCACCCGGCTGGCCTATCATACTATCGATGACTGGAAGGGGAGGATCAACCATGAGGGTCCGGGGCCCGGCACGGTGAAGAAGGCCGGGAAGAAGGTCTCTGCGGACGATTTTCGAGGAACGCTGTTCAACCTGCAGCCCGACTACACACGTCCAGCCCTGGACGTCCCCGAGGCCAGAAGAGAACGGATACGCGGTCGCCTGGAGGTGCTGTATGGCAAGGCGGCAGCGGATCAAGTGGCTCGGCAGGTCGAGCGTCTGATGCGGGTGCACTACGCCTTCCAGATGCCAGAGCTGATCGATATGGAGCGACGCCTCGACCCTCGTCAACGGTTCACGGAGAGGGACGTCATCCTCATCACGTACGGTGACATGATCGTCTCCGAGGATCGCCGGCCGCTCCGTACCCTTGCTGATTTCACCGAGGTCTTCTTCCGCGGTATCGTCAGCACGCTTCACATTCTGCCCTTCTACCCCTACTCGTCGGACCGCGGCTTTTCGGTCCTCTCGTACGAGGAGGTCGATCCTCGCCTCGGTTCGTGGGAGGAGATCGCCGAGCTGGAGTCCAACTTCAAGCTGATGTTCGACGCGGTCTTCAATCACGTGTCGGCGAAGAGCTACTGGTTCCAGCAGTTCCTCAACGGCGATCCGGAGTACGATGGCTTCTTCACCGTGTTCAGCTCCAGGGAAGCCGTGGACCAGGACTACCTGCGGCTGATACTGAGGCCGCGGACCACGGACCTGCTGACCGAGGTGGCCACCATCCATGGGACCCGATACGTGTGGACCACGTTCTCACCCGATCAGATAGATCTCAACTTCAAGAATCCGAAGGTGTTGCTCAAGGTTCTGGAGATCCTGCTCTACTATGTGCGGCGTGGCGCGGACCTCATTCGCCTCGACGCGGTCACCTACCTTTGGTCAGAGTTGGGGACGAGCTGCGCACACCTCCGTCAGACTCATGAGGTGGTCAAGCTGTTCCGCGACGTCCTCGATGTTGTTTCGCCGCACGTCGCGCTGGTCACCGAGACCAACGTTCCCCACCGCGACAACATCACCTACTTCGGAGACGGGCACGACGAGGCGCAGATGGTCTACAACTTCGCGCTGCCCCCGCTGGTGCTGGACGCCTTCCTGGAGGGAGATGCGCGGCAGCTGAGCCGTTGGGTGGCGAAACTGGAGCCACCCTCCGACACCACCTCGTTTCTCAACCTCCTCGACTCGCACGACGGCATCGGAGTCTTGGGTGCTCGAGGCATCCTCTCCGAGGAGCAGATCGGGAAGATGTGCGAGAGAACGCGCCAGTGTGGTGGCTTCGTGTCCAAGAAGGCGAACGGAGATGGGACCGAGGACCCCTACGAGCTGAACACAACCTGGTTCTCCGTGCTGAGCCGGCCGGGCAGCAGCGAGCCCGTGGAGGTGCACGTCGATCGGTTCATCGCTTCGCGCGCGATCGCCCTGGTGCTGCGAGGGGTGCCCGGGATCTACCTGCCGAGCATGTTCGGATCGAAGAATGATCTCGATGGGGTGGCTCACGGGGGCTCCTACCGAAGCATCAACCGGACGGCGCTGCAGTCTCACAAGCTGTTCGAGCAGTTCGAGGATCCCGGGTCGCTCCCTTCTCGAGTGGCCAGGCGGCTGGTGGATCTGCTGGAGGTTCGTGTTGGCGATGCGGCGTTCCATCCCCATGGGCGGCAGCAGGTTCTGGCGGTCGACTCGCGTGTGCTCGCGGTGCTGCGGACCGCTCCATCCGGGGGTTCAAAGGTGCTGAGTCTGATCAATGTCTCCCGCGAGACGGTGTGTGTACAGGTGGCGGCAGCCGAGGTGGGTCTTGCGGGCAAGCTCCAGGACCTGCTGGGCGGGGAGGGGACGGTGGTCTCGGACGGCGTTCTGAACCTGCGCCTGAAACCGTACCAAGTAGCCTGGTTGCGAGAGGAGTGAACTCAAAGGCCGGCGGACCGTACCTCATGGTGGAGGTTTGAGCACGGTGAAACTTGCGACCCGGTTGGAGCGATGGCGGCGGGCCTTCGCGGAGTACACGGCAGGCGTCGAGGCACGCCAGATCCCGCGGGTTTTGGGTCGGGATGCCACGCGCGCGTTTGGAGTCTTGACGCGTGAGCAGCCCGATTCCAAGCAGCAAGAGAAGGGAATCGTACGCCTCTGGCACCAGGCGCGGGCGTTGTTTCTCGGGCTGTCGGCCAAGCTCAGCCCAGTTCGTCGCATACTGTTTCTGGTTGCACTGGTCGCGCTGCTCTTTGGGCTGCAGCACAACCAGATCACCTTCCGCGTCGGGGAGGTTCGGGCCTCTGCGCCACTGATGCTGCTGTTCAGCTGGGGGTGCCTGCTCCTGCTTCTTGTGCTCGAGCTTGCCGATCGGGTTCTGGTACGCGACGAGCTCGAGGTCGCACGCCAGCTGCAGGCGGAGCTGATGCCTGCCGAGCCACCGCGGCTCGACGGCTACCGAATCGTGTTCTCGTACTCGACTGCCAACACGATTGGCGGTGACTACTACGACGTCGTGCCCCTCGAGGACGGCCGTGTCCTGTTGGCAGCCGGTGATGCCAGCGGCCATGGCATTGCCGCCGGGATCGTGATGGCGGTTGCGCATGCGATGCTCAAGGTGGCATCCGACCGGGATCCGGAGCCGGCCGCGGTGGCGTCGACGATCAATGCCGCCCTCTATCGGACCGGCGGTCCCAGGGCGTTCATGACCCTGTTCTGCGGGCTCCTCGAACCGAGGAGTGGCGAGATGAACTACGTCTGCGCCGGGCATCCGTACCCCCTCCTCCGGCGCCGAACGGGGGAGATCGAGGAGCTCGGGTCAGGATCCCTCCCGCTCGGCCTCAGGCCAACGCTCAGCCTGCAGACCGGGAGCGCAACCCTGCACGCGGGCGACCTGCTCGTGATGTACAGCGACGGTATTCCGGAGCAGATCGATTCCGCCGGCAGGGCGTTCGGCTTTGACCGGCTGCGGCGGGTCGTGGGGGGAGGGGGCGAACCACAGGAGGTCCACGACCGCGTGCTCTCCGAGCTGAAGAGGTTCGCTGGCGACGAGCGACCCTGCGACGACCGCAGTCTGGTTGTCATTTCCCGCGACTAACTCGGGCCGGTCAGTTGCTTGTTCCTCTGCCCGACGATGGGCAAGCGGATACTCAAGACGAGAGGTGAGTCCGGGGGCTTCTCCTCCACGCCGCGACCAGGCATGCGGCAGCGGTGGCGATGTCGAGGGCAGCTATTCCGTTGGCCGTCGCCGTCAGGCCGGTCCAGGGTAGGGCGATCAGCCCGACGGTAATCGCCGCCAGACCGGCACCGGCCTCGTCGGCGGCAAAGCCCCGACCGCTTCCCGCGCGGGGAGAACCGAGGCCGGCAAGGGCTGCGGCCCCGGGGAAAGCGGCGCCGGTCAGCCCGCCTCCCAGACCCAGGAGCACGGGGATCACGAGTCTCGGAGCCGTGAGAACGGCCGAAGAGGCTACCGCCAGCGACAGGGCTCCGCCGGCCGCCAACACCCAGGGCAGGAGTCTCTCCGGCCGGTCCTGCCGTCCGGCGAAATAGGCACTGACGGCGAGCCCGGCCATGAAGGCGGCGGAGAGCGCCCCGACCTCGGAGAACACCGATCCGACGGTGGCCTGCCACTGGGCCAGCAGCAACAGCCACCAGGCCATCGAGGACAGGCCGACGACCGCAGCCGACTCGACTCCGAACGGACTTCCTCTGGCGCTACGAAAGAACAACAGCAACACAAGCGCCGCGACCGCAACCGCGAGGGGCAGGGGAGAGACGTTTTCAAGGGTGGCCGCAGCGCGCAGCAGTGGTGGCTGGCCCCTTCCCTCCGACAGCGCTGCGGCAACAAGCACGGCTCGCGGCCTGAAGATGGTGTTGGTCGGCGCCTGCGCGGTCTGCAAAAAATGACTCAGGGGGTCGGCACGGTCGGGATCGAGCAGCACCGGAATGAGCTCGGGAGGGAACGAGGGATCGGCGATCCCGCGGGCCAGCCAGCGAGCGACCAGGGTGTCGGATGACAGGTCGAGGTCGGCCTCGGGCCCGCCGGCGACAATCAGGACGTGCTCGCCTGGGATACCCGCCACCTGTGGGAAGACCGAGCGCAAAGACGTGGCCGTGATGGCCAACAGGCGCCCGCCGGCGCCTCCGACGTAAGTGTCGGGTACACCGACCCGAACGACGAGAAGACCCTCTGGTGACAGGTGTGCCCGACATCGTTGGTAGAACTCCACGGTGCGGGTACGGTTGCGGCGGATGGTTGACGGATCCGGATCCAAGAGCGCAATCAGGTTCCACGTCCCGCCACGAGACAGCGTCGCGATTGGATCTCTGGCATGAAGCACCACCCGCGGATCCCGCAGCGCGTCTGCAAGGCGTCGTCCATACCAGCGCTCCAGGAGACCTGGCAGCTGCGGGTCCTCCTCGGCGATGTCGAGACGTTCGACCGGGTGCTCGAGCATCGGTATGACGGCGCCGTCGGCCAAAACCCCAGTGGCGAGCACATGGCGTGGAGCGGGGTGCAAGAGCATGAGCAGGTGAGCCTGAGGGATCGTGCCCCAGGGGTCGGGGAAGCTCGCCAGCAGGCGACCATCGGCGTAAACGACTGCTGGCTCGCCAGCCGCCAGCTCGAGCCGTTGCTCGCGGGTCTCGTGCCAGGCAGCGAGCTCACCCGGTCGGCCAGACCAGTGCCATGTCGCATGAGCAAGCGCCGACGCAGCAGGACCGGCTGCCACGATCCCGACAGCCAGGGTGACGATGGCGGCGGCAACATGCCGCCGCGCGAGCTGCAGGGCTCCGGTCATGGCACTACACAGAACGAGCGTGACCGCGGTGCCCCAGGGTGCGAGCGCAAAGGTGAACGCCACGCCCCCGATCAGGGCGCCGGTTGCTTCCCTCACGTAGGCGTTACCGGCCGCATTGGCGCCTGGCAGCTCGTGCGCGAGGATCGGGAACGCGAGACCGCCAGCTGCTGCGGCCGGGAGCACGGCGGCGATCCAGAGCCAGAGCGCTTTCCAGGTCGTGAGGGTGACGCCGGGGCCGACCGCCGCCAGGGCAGGTGCCGCCCGGAACAGCACCACCCCTGCGGCACCGAGAACCAGGACCACGAGCGGTGCCAGCTTCGCGAAGCGAGCCGTTCCGAGGCCGACCCCGGCTCGCGCACCGGCCGCCATTCCGATGAGCCAGGCAAAAAGCACCGCGCCCCATGCCATCTCGGATCCCGATAGCGCGGCCATCGCTTCGCGCAGGAGCAGCGCCTGGACCACGGTGCTTGAGAAGCCGAGTGCGATCAGGGTAACCGCTGGCGGGAGCTCGACGCGGTATCCGTGCACGAGGCCCCGAGTCTGCATGACTTATCGCCACCTCAGGCGAGGTGCGGCGCGTGCGGGTGCCTCACGCCAGGCGTCCGGGCGGTGGTGAGAAGTAGGAGCTATCGTCCGAAGATCTCCCCCGACGAGACGGTACGTGTCCCGGTGTCGTTCTCGAGCATCAGGTAGCCGTCGTTGGTCACCCCCGCATAGTGCCCCCGGACCTGCTCTCCGGACGCCAGACGCACCTCAAGAGTGTCCCCCGGCTGATGGATGAGACGCTCTCGCCACCTGGTCCGAGCGATCTGCGGATCCTCGATCCCCTGATCGAGCGCCGCCAGGAAGTCAACGGTGAGCTCCGAGATCCAGGCATCGATCGGCCGGGAAGCGATGTGGTCGGCCAGGCACGTAACCGGCGGCGTCGCGTCGCCGGGAAGACGTGGCTTCGTGGCGACGTTGAGTCCCAGGCCGATCGTCGCCCAGATCGTGTCGCCCCGGCGAACGTGGACAAGGATGCCGCCGATCTTGGCGCCATCCACCAGGAGGTCGTTGGGCCACTTGATGCCCACATTTGCGATCCCAGCCTTCGTGGCGGCTTCGGTGGCAGCGGCGGCGGCAAGCATGGGCAGCATGTTGATGATCGTGTGATCGACATCGGAGCGCACCCAGTTCAGGTAGAGGCCTCCCTCAGGCGACTGCCACGGCCTGCCTTCGCGCCCGTGGCCGCCGGTCTGGTGCCGGGCGATCAGGACCGTCGTCCGCAGCTGCTGGTCCTCCTCGTCCATCTGCTGCATCAGGCGGAGAGCAGTCTCGTGAGTGGAGTCGATAGTTGGCAGGTAGACGAGGTTCTCGACGTACGCGGAAATGGCTCCGTACAGTACGAGAACCGCGTCGCTCACCCGGCGCTCGCCTCGATCGTCTGTCGAAGCCGTTCGAGCCGTGTCGTGACCTCCGCGAGTTGCTGCCGGGCGCCGTCCACGACCTCCGGCGGCGCCTTCGCGGTAAAGCTACTGTTCGATAGGCGCCCCTCGAGACCGGCGCGGTTGCGGTCCAGCTGCTCGATCTGCTTCTGAAGCCGAACTAGCTGATCCTCCCCCAGGGAGCCGGGCGGTAGCTCGAGAGCCACCTCCATGCCACCGAGGAGCTCGTGGATGGCCTGGGCCGGTGCTGTACCGAGCCTGATCGATGCAACGGCTGCCAGCTGCTCGAGCTGATCGGTCTGCGAGGTCAGGAAACCAGCGCGGTGTTCGTCCACTCCGACGAGCGTTACGGCGATCGGATGACGCTGGCTGAGCCCGACCATGGCTCGATAGGAGCGCAGGCCCGCCACGAGCTCCTGAAGCGCCGAGAAATCGGCTTCCAGCTCGTTGTCCTCCCACCGTCCGTCAGGGTCCGGGTACCGAGTGAGGATCAGCATCTCCTCATGTCCCAGATGGTGCCCGATCTCCTCAGTGATGTAGGGCATCACTGGGTGAAGGAGCTTGAGCGCTTCGAGCAGCACGCCCCGCAAGACCGAGCGCACCTCACGCCGGTCGGTGACCCCTTTTGCGAGCTCCAGGTACCAGTCGCAGTAGGCGTGCCAGACGAAGTGATAGAGCTCGTGGCAACCCTCGTCGAACCGGTAGCACTCCCACGCGCGGTTAACGCTGCGCACGGTGTGGGCCAGCCGGGAGAGGATCCAGCGCTCCGCGGGGCCGAGGTCGGCGGGAGAAAGATCACCGAGCGGCTGCTCGTCACCCTCCAGCTTCATCTGCACGAAGCGGGCCGCGTTCCACACCTTGGTGGCGAACGCCCGATACCCCTCCATCCTCCGGATGTCGAGCGGCAGATCCCGACCGGGAGAGGCCAGAGCGGCGAGCGTGAACCGAACTGCGTCGGCGCCATACTCGGACACGACCTCCAGTGGGTCGATCGTGTTGCCCTTGGTCTTGGACATCTTGTCGCCGCTCGCGTCCCTGACAAGACCCGTCAGGTGAACGGCGTGGAATGGGACCTCGCCGGTGAGGTGGCAGCCCATCATGATCATCCGCGCCACCCAGAAGAACAGGATGTCGAACCCGGTGATCAGCACCGAGGTCGGGTAGAACCGCTTCAGATCCTCGGTTTCGTCGGGCCATCCGAGGGTCGAGAACGGCCACAGACCGGATGAAAACCAGGTGTCGAGAACGTCCGGGTCCTGCTCCACCGCCTGGCCGCACGTCGGACAGGAGTCGGGATCTTCCTCGCACACGAGGAGGTGGCCCTGGGCGCATGTGAACGCGGGGATCCGGTGCCCCCACCAGAGCTGGCGGGAGATGCACCAGTCCTGGATGTTCTCGAGCCAGTGCTCGTAGGTCGCCACCCAGAAGTCGGGAACGACCTTGACGCGGCCGTCACGAACAACCTCGAGGGCCTTCTCCGCCAGCGGCTTGGCATCGACGAACCACTGGCGGGACAGGAGAGGCTCGACGATCGTGTCACACCGCTGGCAGTGTCCGATGGCCATCTCGTGCGGGCGCTCGCCCCGTAGCAGGCCTTTCGCTTTGAGCGCCTGGACCACCGCTGTGCGGGCAGCAAACCGGTCCTGGCCTGCAAACTGTCCGCCGGCGTCGTTGATCTTGCCCTCGTTGTCGAGGATGTTGATGAACTCGAGCTCATGACGCTTGCCGGTCTGGAAGTCGTTAGGGTCGTGTGCCGGAGTCACCTTGACGGCGCCCGTACCGAACTCGGGGTCCACCAGCTCGGCGTCCGCGATTAGCGGCACTCGGCGGTCGAGGAACGGGTGGATGGCATGGAATCCCACCAGCCCGGAGTACCGTCCGTCGGCCGGGTGGACCGCGATCGCTGTGTCGCCGAGCATCGTCTCCGGTCGAGTCGTGGAGACCACGATCTCGCCCTCGTCCTCGAGGGGGTAGGCGAAGTCCCACATGCGCCCCTGCTGCTCCTTGTGGACGACCTCGAGGTCCGAGAGTGCGGTGTGGCAGCGGGGGCACCAGTTGATCAGCCTCTGGTCGCGGTAGATGAGACCCTGGCTGTGGAGGGTGACGAACGCGCGGCGAACGGCTCGCGACAGGCCGTCGTCGAGCGTGAACCTCTCGCGGCTCCAGTCGCACGACGAGCCGAGCGCTTTCGCCTGGCGGGAGATGTTGTCCTTGTGTTCCTCCTTCCACTGCCACATCCGTTCGAGGAACCGGTCGCGCCCGAGGGCCTGTCGAGTGGTTCCTTCTTTGGCCAGCTGGCGCTCGACCATGACCTGGGTGGCGATGCCGGCGTGGTCCGTGCCGGGCAGCCAGAGTGCGTCGTAACCCTGCATGCGCCGCCAGCGGATGATCAGATCTTGCAGCGTGAACTGCAGGGCATGGCCGATATGGAGAACACCGGTGACGTTGGGCGGGGGGATGACGATGCAGAAGGGAGGCCGGTCTCCCTCGAGTGTTGGTGAAAACGCCCCGGAGCTTTCCCATTTCGAGTACCAGCGGCCCTCGAAGCTCTCCGGATCGTAGCGCGTTGGAAGGCTGTCAGAGCTCATGCACCTCTCCTGACCCCGTGCGGGGGCCTGCACAGTCTAGCCCGGATCATACACTCGCGTTCCGCTGGGAGCGGCTACACTGTGGATAGCACAACTGCGCTCTGGCAACTATGCGGCGGTAAGGTCCCGGCGGGACCCTCAGTGGGTCGCTTCGGGCTGGTCGCTCTCCGCTTCGGCCTCGATCTGGCGCACGCGTTCGCGCACCACGATCTCCGCCATATCCGGGATCACTTCCCACGCGATCTGCTCCAGCCGGGAGGCGAAGAGGTCGATCACACGGCGGGCGATTCGCTCCACCTCGTCCTCCGACAGCGGCTCTGCGGGCGCGGGTGGCTCGGCGTCTGCTGTCTGTGTGACGGGCTCTGCCTCAGTAGGTTCAGGGACCGCCGCCGCCGCGGCCTCCTCTGCCACCTCTTCTTCATCGCCCCCGGCCTGGCCGAAAGCGGGCGTCTCGAACGTCCCGACGGGGGGAACCGCAACCGGCTCGGTGACCGAGCCGATCGGGGGCTCCTGCTCCTCGGCTTCTTCCACGGCCGGCGGAGCCTCCTCGAACGGCTCGTCGGGCTCGCCGAAGGGTGGTGGCGGTGGCGGAGCAGTGACAGCGGATGCGGTGTCGGCAGCGGGGGAAAACGGCTCCGCGGTCTCGTCGCTACCGGCCGGCTCGTCTTCCGCGGAAAAGGGCGGAGGAGCGCTTCTTTCCGCCGCTTCGGGCTCGAGTGGCTGCTTCACCTCCTCGAGGTCGAACTCCAGACCCTCCGAGGGGGTCTGGTACGCCATTTCTTCGCCCCGCTGGCCGGCTTCCTCCATCTCGGCGAAACCGGTGGTCGTGAAGTCCATCCCCTCGCTGGCTTCTCCCGGCTCACCCCCCGATGGAGGGGCTGCAGGAGCGAGGCGGGTGCCAAACTCGTCGGTTGGCGGCACCGCTTCTGGCTCCGTCGGGGTGAAGGCACCTTCGAACTGCGGCTCGCCTTCCGTGGGCTCAATCGGGGCCGTCTCGGGAACCGTCTCGGGGGTCCCCTGGAGCAGGCTCTCCACGGTGTCGACGAGCTTCCTGGCCTCGAACGGCTTGGTGATGATCTCGTCGCACCCGGCGGCCAGCGCACGGTCCCTGTCGAAGGGCTCGAAAGTGCCGGTGAGCAGCACGACGGGGATGTGCAAGGTGGCTGGATTCGACTTGATGGCCTGACAGACCGAGTATCCATCAGTCCCCGGCATGATGACGTCGCAGATGACCAGGTCCGGTGCGACCGCGGGAAGCCTCTCGAGGAGCTCATCGCCGCTCGAGACGGTGACGACCGAGTTGTCGGTGTCCGCGAAGGTGAGTTCCACGACCTTCTGGATCGTGAGGCTGTCGTCGGCAAGAAGAATCGTGCCACTCATGGTGTCTCCCGGTCGTTCAGAGCCTGCTGCATCCTCTCGTTGTGTACCACGCTGGCGTGGAAGATGTCAATGAAACAGGCACCCCTGAGCACGCGCCACAGCCGCAGCCTGAAGGGGTTGAGGTGGTCCAGTCTCCGTGCTTCCTCGTGCGCAGCGGCGACCGGATCGTCCGTCAGGTGCGCCACCCAGCCGGCGGCGTACGCTGCCGGCGCCTCGGTCGCACCACCTTCCAGGATGACACCGACGGCATGTGGTCTTCCGCTGCGACTGGGGACCTCGACGGTTCCTCCCCAGCCGGTGATGAGGCCGCGCCTCACGCCAGGGTGGGCGAACGAGGCCGACTCCGAGGCGACGACCGCGTCGCAGGCGAGGACCAGATCCAGCCCGCCGCCGGCACAAGCCCCATCTACCGCGGCGACGACCGGTCTGGGAAAGGACCGGATCCTGTCCAGGATCGATCGGCCGAGCAGTGCATAGTCGCGCGCAGTCGAAGCGTCGAGCCACTCGATGTCATTGAGGTGTGCACCGGCCAGGAAGATGCTGGGGTGTGGTGAGCGGAGGACGAGCGGAGCGGCGGTCTCCGCGAGCGTGCCGAGGTTTGCCTCCAGCTGGGCGAGCACGCCAGTGGACAGGATCGGAGAAGGGAGAACGAGCTCGCGAGACGGCTCCGCCCTGCGGGCTTCCGACTGGTTGGGGATCACGGCGAGAAGCGGGCGAGCTCGCCGAGTCGGCCGTGAAGATACTCGGCAACCTCCCGGGTGTCTGTGCCTGGCAGGAAGATGCGGTCCACTCCATGCTCCAGGAGGTAGGCGATGTCCTCTTCCGGGATGATGCCGCCCCCGAACACCAGCACGTCCCCCGCTCCGGCAGAGCGAAGGGCCTCGATCACAGCCGGGAACACGCGCCTGTGGGCGCCGGAGAGGACCGAGATGCCGACCGCGTCGACATCCTCCTGCACAGCAGCGATGGCGACCTGCTCGGGCGTCTGACGCAGGCCCGTGTAGATCACCTCGAAGCCGGCGTCTCTCAGGGCACGGGCTATGACCTTGGCGCCGCGATCGTGACCGTCCAGGCCTGGCTTCGCGATGAGAACTCGAAACCTCCGCTCGGCCATGCGCTTCCTCCGTCTGGCTCGCATTGTACGCCAACGCTGTTCCGCCCCTTGACGTGAGTGTCTTCGGCATGCTGGATAGCGACCCGGAGCCGAGCCCCGGCGGCAGCCGTACGGTGGGAGGCGGTGATCGAGTTTTCGTGCGTAGCTCGGTGCTGCGGTGTGAGTTGTACACAGCTTGCCAGTGGTTCCGCCTGCGGCCGAGGAGCGGGACCACCTCCGGGAAGATCCAGAGGAAGTCGGCGAGGGTCACGAACTCCCAGACGTCGTCCTCGTGTGCCTCGCGGAGGAGCTTGGCGATCAGCCTGAGACGCTCCGCGGAGTTGCCGTTAGACAGTCGCTGTCGCGGCTCCGCGATGCTCAGATCTTCGTCGAACAGGAAGTAGGGACGACACTCTTGACGGCTGAAGTCCGTCGTCAAGGGCCTCATCGCGGGAGTCTAACATGAGCGATTCGCACGCTGTCAAGGCTCATCCTGAAACAAGGTGACAGCGGGCTCAGGTCCTCGGCTGGGATTTCTGGGCGTCAGGACGTGGTCAGAGGTGCCAGGCGTGCTCGAGGGCGCGCGCAACCAGCTCGTACCCTTCGCGGTCGGTGTCATCGAAGTGTGCCGGGAGGCGGGAGTCCACGTCGAGAACTCCGATCGGGCGCCTTTCGCGGTCGAACAGCGGGACGACGAGCTCGGAACGCGTCCTCGAATCGCACGGGATGTGACCGGGGAAGGTCTCGACGTCAGGCACGACAATGCTCTCGGCGCGATCGATTGCGGCCCAGCACACACCCACATGAGGGGCCAGAACCATGCACGCGACCGGGCCCTGGTAAGCATCGACCACCAGTTGGCCGCCGGTCAGCATGTAAAAGCCGGTCCACGAGGTCCCCGGGATCTTGTGATGCAGCAACGCTGCGGCAGCCGCTCGATGTGCGATGGCGCTCTCAGTCTTCACAAACAGCTCCGCCAGTTGGTCCCGAATCCTCTCGAAACGCGCCCGTCGCCTTGCCTCGTCGCCCATGCACTCTCCCTTCACATTTCTCGCGGGACCGGAATGCCGAGAAGCTCTTCCAGGATCACGCGAACCTCGCGCGCGAAGAGCGTGAACACCGCTCGGCGAAGACGGCGGAGACCGGCATCCTCCTCCGGCACGACAGGGTGGGAGTGATACAGCTTGTGAAACAGCTGTGCCAGTCCGTGAGCGTGCTGCGCGAGGAGAGAGAACTCGAGGCCTTCAACCGCCTGGGAGACGATGTCACGTCTGCGGGCACACTCGAGCACGAGCTCCCAGAGGTCATCGGGGATCACCTCGTCGGCCAGAGCCTCTGCCTCGTCGTCCTCGACCATGCCCTCACCGCGACGCTCCGCGAGCTTGGCGAAGATCTTGTTGGCACGGACCGCGGAGTACTGGAGGTAAGGTCCGGTGTCGCCCTCGAACGCCAGGGCCTCATCGAAGTCGAAAGCCAGCACTCGGTTCCGGGACTGCCTCGCCATCAGGTAGCGGAGGGCGCCCACCGCGATCGCACGCGCACGTTCCCCAGCGTCGGACTCGGCGACATCGTCGCCGCTGCGAGCCCTGACGGCGTCCTCCGCCTGGATGACGAGAACGTCGAGAAAGTCGTCCGCCTTCACGCCAATGCCCCGGCGACCGGACATCTCGACGTAGCTCTTGCCGAGCTCTTCCTCGTCGAGGCCGAAGCTGGCCCCGCTCTGCTCCTCGATGACGCTCACCGCGGCCGGCGTCAGCGCCACCATCTCGTAGGCGAAGTGAATGGAGGCGTCCGCTGCCGCCTCGTGTCCGAGAACGCGGACTGCCTCCTTGACGACCTTCTGCGGGTACGACTGGCGGACGTCGATCACGTTGTAGACCCTGCGCGCACATCCGTAGTCGCGCCCGTAGATGTAATTCGTCGGATCGGATGTGGTCCGTGCCAGCACGTTCCCGGCCAGCGCCTCGTACCGGACCGGCGCCGCCGGTCCGGCGGTTCGCCAGTGGATGTACGGACGATACCCGAAGTCGTGCCGAGAGCCATCCGTGTCTCTCAGCAGGCCGAGCTTCCACAGCTGATACGCGATGTCCTTGCCGGTGTAGGTTACGGTGCCGTTCGACCGCACCAGGATCTTGTCAGGATCATCCATGTCAGCGAACTCGGCGCTGCCGGCCAGTGACATGACCCAGCAGCCTGCGTTCTTGCCCTGTTCCTCGAGTCGAATCGCCTCGCGGTCTCCGAGCAGCTCAAACGCCCGCTGCCAAAACCCGAGGTGCAGGATGTCGGACTCGTGAGGGAGCAGGTCGTAGCTGATGCCGAGGCGGGCCATTGTCGCCAGGTGGCACCGCAGGTTGGCATCCGCGATCGCGGCTGCAAACCTGGCCACGGCCCGCGGGGGGTAGTCGCTGTCGGAAAGCACTGCCCGTTCGAGCGTGAAGACGGCCTCCTCGAGATCCAGCTGCTGGTGCCCACCCTCGAGGGCGTGGAGCACCTCGGGGCGGCGAGCGGCGAACTCCGGATCACTGGCATAGCGGGAGGTCACGAGCGGGTACACCTGCCAGCACAGATCATCGAAGTCGCCCCCGGACGGCGGTGGGACGACATCTCCCGGCATGGAGGCAATCAGATGGCGGATCAGCTCATCCCTACGCCCCGGCTCAACTCCGAGCGCCTGTGCGAGGTCGATCTCGGGGAGGAACAGCATGCCAACCACGACATCGGCGACCTGGACGCCGGTGTCATCGACGTAGTTCTGTATCTCGACGGTGTGTCCGAGATGGCACAGGCACCGCACCAGGTCATCGCCCAGCACCGCGTTGCGAAGGTGGCCGATGTGGGCTGCCTTGTTGGGGTTGATGTTGGTGTGCTCGACGATGACCTTGTCATCCTGCAGTTCGACAAGGTCGAGCTCAGCGAGCAGCAGGCTCCGCAACATGAGCCCGCGGTGCAGGTACAGGTTGAGGAAGCCGGGACCGGCCACTTCGGTTCGGACGACCTCCTCGGGCCAGGAGGCGCTCTCGGCCACGGCCTGGGCGATCTGCTGCGGAGACCGCCTCAGTACCCTGGCCAGGGGCAGCGCGCCGGGCCAGGCCAGGTCGCCCATGGCCCGGTTCGGCGGAACCTCGAGGTGGACCTCTGTTCCTTGGAGGCCGAACTGTTCGGTGAGGGCGTCAGATATCGCCTTGGCCGCTGCGTTGCGTGCTCGTGCCAGGGGCATGAATCCTCCAGGGATCAGATCATAGCGCGGGTGCGGCGGCGCTCAAACCCCGCAGTGCAGAGAGAGCGGCATCGGGGTCCCGCTGCTGTCGTGTCGTGGAGCCGACACTGGGTCAGCTGCTAGCCGGTCGCACCTGATGCTGTTTCCATGACCTCGCCAAGGAAGGCCCCCAGTCGTTGGCCGGTCACCGTGAAGCGGCGCATGTCGGCGACCTGGGAAGCCGCCCGCCCCATCGTTCGAGCGAGGTCGGAGTCGCGTAGCAGCGGTGTGGTGGCCTCGGCCAGCGCGGCCGGTGTGGGACTGACGATCCGGCCGCTGATGCCGTCCTGAATCAGGCTGGCGACTCCGGGCAGGTCGGCCGCGATCACCGGACGTCCACATCCCTGTGCCTCGGAGATCATCCTGTGCCCGTGGTCGGAGCCGGTAGCTGTGAACAGCACGACGTCCATCGCCGAGTACAGCTCGGGCAGTGCACGCTCCTGGTAGCCCGCCCAGTGCACTCGCTCTCCGAGCCCCAACCGGCCGGCGAGAGCTTCGAGCGAAGTCATGGCCTCTCCGTGACCGACCGCCAGAACGTGCACATCATTCCCGAGGAGGGCAGCTGTGTTGAGGAGGACGTCGAACCCCCGCCCGGCTGCGACCTTGCCGACCATGCCTACGACGGGAGCCTGGGAAGGGATGCCGAGGGTGGTCCGCCAGTGGTCCCCGTTTGCACCGGGGCGGAAGCGCTCCTCGAGAGGGAAGGCCATCCACTGGCGCGGAGTTGCGGGGGGCAGGCAGCGGTCGAGGCTGGCCGCGATGGTCGGGTTGGCCGCAACGGCTCCAGCGAGGCGGTCGTTGAGCTTCCTGTGCACCGGGTCCCGCCGCAAGTGGCGGGGGTTGCGGAAGGAGCGGACCAGCGGTGTGATGCGGTGCGTACCGGCCAGCACGCACAGAAAGTGGTCGTGAGGGAGGTGGCACATGACGACGTCGGCATCGGCAGCAGCAGAGCGCACGACCGCGAGGTTGAAACGCAGATCTGCGGGGCGTCGCTCCTTGCGCAGCGAGGGCTCGGCCCAGGGGAAGCCCCGGAGGCGGTGCTCGAGGTTGTTGCCGGCGACGAAGATCAAGCGCGCCTCGGTACCGGCGGCGTGCAGGGCACGGCACGTGTGCTCTGCCGCCGCCGCGGCTCCTGTGTACTTGTTCCCTGAGACAACGACCTGTACAAGCACGAGCCCAGGATAGCGCAAGTGAGAGTGCGCCGAAGGCGGCTATACTCTGACAGTGCTCCCGATCTCGGTCACGATTATTGCCGGCAACGAGGAGGATCGGATTGCCGATGCCGTCCGCTCGGCGGCCTGGGCGGACGAGGTCATTGTGCTGGACTCGGAGAGCTCGGACCAAACCGCGGACGTCGCGGCGGAGGCCGGGGCGCGCGTCGTCGTGGAACCGTGGCGGGGCTACGGGGCGCAAAAAAACCGCGCCGCCGAGTTGGCCCGCAACGCCTGGGTCTTCTCGCTCGATGCCGACGAACGCATCGATCCGGTGCTCGCGGTGGCGGCCAGCGACCTCCCGCCGAGGCCTCCTGAGTCAGCGTTCCGTGTGCGGCGCCGCAACTATATGGCGGGGCGCCCGATCATTCACTGGCCGTGGTCGTGGGATACCACCGTCCGCCTTTTCGATCGTGATCGAGCCCGTTTCAGCGAGGTAGCAGTTCACGAGTCGCTGGTAGTTACGGGCAAGATCGGGCCGCTTCCTGGCATGCTGGAGCATTTGACCTACAGGGACTGGAGCGACTACCTGGAGCGACAGCTGAGCTACTCCCGGCTCGGCGCCGAGGCCGCGCTGGCTCGCGGACGGCGGCCGAAGATCGGGGACCTGGGGCTCCGCCCGGTGGCGACCTTCCTGCGCCACCTCGTGGTCCGTGGATACCTTCTTGGGGGCCGACGCGGCTGGCGCATGTCAGCGATGGCGGCCCGCGGCACCTACCTCAAGTATCTCTTGCTGAAAGATCTGGTAGGACGGTCTGCTCGCCTTCAGTCATGATGCCGTGAGGTAGCTCACCAACGAGACGGGATCTCGACTGGCGGTTCGTTGGGGCCGGCCATATAACAGTGTTGGGGACAACAAAGGGGGGTCGTAGCATGAAGCGACATCTTCTCGCGATCAGCGTTGTGTTTTTCCTGATGGCCGGTACCGCTGTGGCAGGGGACTACATTGTCCCGGCCTTCGCGTTCAACCTCCAAGGGCACGGCAAGAACCTGTGGACCTCGGAGATCTACCTCGCGAATCCGGGCCAGTCGCCGGTCATCGTCGATCCGCCGACCGTGCTCCGAGGGGGCGTCGTACTGCCGGCCCAGACCTGCCTGCCGCCGATGCGCCAGCTCGTGGTTGAGCCGCACAGCAGCCTGGTGTGGAAGGCGGAGGACATTGCCCGCGAGATGGGATGTGCGGTCGAGATTGTCGGCGCCCTGGAGTTCAGGACCGATGGCCCGTTGTCGGTCGGCAGCCGAATGATCAACCGCGCCCACGTGGCCAGCACCAGTACCATGGCGGCTCCGCTGAGCGGATTCAGCCAGGAGCTTCCGGGCGTGGACATTGCCAACCTGCCCCCGGCGGGGCAGGGGCTGATGCTGCCGACCATGATCTGGGATCAGAACAGCTGTGCACCGCCAAAATTCGATAGCTACGTCGGGTTCGCCAACCCGTCGGACGAGGTGGTGCACGTGACACTCAGCCTGAGCCCGGCCTTGAACGCCGACGCGATCATGCTCGGAGGCTCGGAGGTCCAGCTGCCGGCTGTCGTCGAGCTTGCGCCCGATAGCTGGCAGCAGGTTCACGTGGCGCCGGTCGTTCCGCAGGGCGACGAGTGCAGCGAGCCACAGGTGTTCGACCTGTTCCTGGATGCCGATGGTCCGGTGGCGGTCTACGGATCGGTGGTGGATCGGGCGACCCAGGATCCCAGGACCGTCGCTCCCCTCGAGCTGCGATAAAAAACGCCCGGGCCGAGGCCCGGGCGTGAGAGCTCGGAAGGAGCTTACCGGTCAGTACATGTCCATTCCACCACCACCGCCCGGCATTGGCGGCTCGGGCTTGTCCTCCGGGATTTCGCACACCATCGCCTCGGTGGTGAGCAGCAGCCCGGCGATGGACGAGGCGTTGAGAAGCGCATTCTTGGTGACCTTGGCCGGGTCGATGATGCCGGCCTTGATCATGTCCAGGATTTTGCCCTGTGCCGCGTCGTATCCCATCACACCGCCCTTGGCGCGAATCTCGCGCACGATCACCGCCGCCTCCTCGACGCCGGTGTTGGTGATGATCTGACGGGTCGGCTCCTCGAGGGCACGGAGGAGGATCTTGGCGCCGGTCGCGATGTCACCCTCGGTAGTATTCAGGAACTTCTCGACCGCCGCCATAGCGCGCAGCAGGGCGACGCCGCCGCCCGGCACGATGCCCTCCTCGACCGCCGCCTTGGTGGCATGAAGCGCGTCCTCGACGCGGGCCTTCTTTTCTTTCATCTCGGTCTCGGTTGCGGCGCCGACCTGGATCTGCGCCACGCCGCCGACCAGCTTTGCCAGCCGCTCCTGCAGCTTCTCACGGTCGTAGTCCGAGGTGGTGTCCTCGATCTGCTTCTTGATCTGCTGCACGCGGCCGAGAACCGCCTCCTGCTTCTTGGGGTCGTCGTCCTCGACCACGATGGTGGTGTCGTCCTTGGTGATGGAGACCTTCTTGGCGGTGCCCAGGTCTTCCCACTGGACGTTCTCGAGCTTGATGCCGAGGTCTTCGGAGATCATCTTGCCGCCCGAGAGAATCGCGATGTCCTCGAGCATGGCCTTGCGCCGGTCGCCGAAGCCGGGGGCTTTGACGGCGCACACGCTGAGGGTGCCGCGCAGCTTGTTCACGACCAACGTCGCCAGTGCTTCGCCTTCCACGTCCTCGGCGACGATCAACAACGGCTTGCCCTGTTGGGCGACCTTCTCGAGAACCGGCAGGAGGTCCTTCATCGAGGAGATCTTCTTCTCGAAGATCAGGATCTTGGCACCCTCCAGCACCGCCTCCATGCGCTCGGCATCGGTGACGAAGTACGGGGAGAGGTAGCCTCGGTCGAACTGCATGCCCTCGACGACCTCGAGCGTGGTGTCCAGGCCCTTGGCCTCCTCGACTGTGATCACGCCGTCCTTGCCGACCTTCTCCATCGCCTCCTTGATGATCTCGCCGACCTCCGAGTCGCTGTTCGCGGAGATTGTGGCGACGTGGGCGATTGCCTCACCCTCGACCGGCTTTGCGAGGTCCTTGATGGACTCCACGGCGGCCCTCACGGACTGATCGATGCCGCGCTTCAGCTCCATCGGGTTGGCGCCGGCGGTCACGTTCTTGATGCCCTCTCGGTAGATGGCCTGCGCCAGCACCGTGGCGGTCGTGGTGCCGTCACCGGCGACGTCAGAGGTCTTGGACGCCACCTCACGCACCATCTGCGCGCCCATGTTCTCGAGCCTGTCGGGCAACTCGATCTCCTTGGCCACGGTCACGCCATCCTTGGTGATGGTCGGCGACCCGAACTTCTTGTCGATGACCACGTTGCGGCCCTTGGGGCCGAGAGTGACCTTGACCGCGTCGGCCAGCTTGTTGACGCCGACCAGGATCTTCTGACGGGCTTCCTCGGAGTAGATAATCTGCTTTCCAGCCATGGCGGCCTCCCCTTACTTCTTCTCGATGATCGCGAGGATTTCGTCCTCGCGGACAATCGTGTAATCCACGTCGTCAATCTTGATGTCGGTGCCGGAGTACTTGCCGATCAGGACACGGTTGCCCTTGGCGACCGTCATCGGTACGCGCTTGCCGTCGTCGTCGATCTTGCCGTCGCCGATGGCCACGACCTCGGCCTCCTGCGGCTTCTCCTTGGCGGTGTCGGGAATGATGATCCCTCCGCGCACCTCTTCCTGGGTCTCGATCCGCTTGAGAAGGACCCGATCGTACAGAGGCTTCACTTGCATCTCACTTGCTCCTTTCAAGTTAATTAACCTTTTTGGCACTCGCCGGAGTCGAGTGCTACGGACAATATACGCAGTCGAAAGGTGGCTGTCAAGCCTATTCTCGAAGTTTCTGATGGTACGCCACTCAGATCACTGCCTGGTAAGGAGCCGAGACGAGACTATGAATCTTAGCGGATACTTATAAGGTTCTTGCGCGGTCAGAGGGAAGAGACACAGTGGGCGAGGCGGGCCGACGACAGCGGTGCTGTCCGCGCTACACTGCGACGATGCGCAACGGTACTCGGACCTTGCACGTGCTTGCGGCAGCAGCCGCAGCGATCATGCTTACCGCGTCGACGGCAGGCGCGGCTTTCCCGCGTGCCGTGCGAGGCAAGGGCGGCGCCGTGGCGTCGGCGAACGCGCAGGCGACGGCTGCCGGGATCGAGATCCTGACCCACGGCGGCAACGCCGCCGACGCGGTGGTGGCGACAGCGCTGGCTCTCGCCGTCGTCCACCCCCAGGCCGGCAATTTGGGCGGCGGCGGTTTTGCCGTGATTCGTTTCAAGGGGCGTACGACGACCCTCGATTTTCGGGAGACCGCCCCGGCCGGCGCCAGCCACAACATGTTCCTGGACAAGAACGGCCATGCCGATTCGGAGAAGTCGTTGAATGGGCCGCTGGCCGCAGGAGTTCCGGGTTCACCCGAAGGCCTGTACGAGCTGCAACGTCGCTACGGCTCCTTGCCCTGGCCGGCTGTAGTACAGCCGGCTCTGCGGCTCGCGCGCGATGGTTTTGTCGTCAGCGAGCGACTCTCCAGCGATCTCGAGAGGGAATCCGAGCGACTCCAACGGTACCCGGAAACGGCTGCCATCTGGCTACCGGACGGCAAACCACCGGCCGCCGGGACGACGATGCGGCTTCCACAGCTTGCAGCGTTGCTTGGCTCGTACGCGGAGGAGGGGCCAAAGGCAATCATGTCCGGGCCCGCGGCGGCGGCAGTCGAGGTTATCTCCAGACGCTACGGCGGCGTCCTGCGCGCTCACGATCTCAAGGCCTACCGTTCCATCTGGCGCGAGCCGGTCACCTTCAAGGCCTTCGGCTGGAGGGTTGCTTCGATGGGCCTGCCGTCCTCGGGAGGCATCATTCTCGCTGAGACCACCGGGATTCTCGGGAAGGTCGGGTGGGCGGACCTGCCGCGGTTCGGTGCTCCGCGGAGGCATTTGCTGGTGGAAGCATGGCGCCGCGCCTTCGCCGACCGCTTCGGTCTCGGGGATCCTGGCTTCTCCCTGGCGCGCGCGGCAGACCTGTTGGCGCCGTCGTGGATCGCGGATCGCGCCGGCAGCATCGATCCGCGCAAGGCTACCCGTTCGCAGGAGGTCAGACCGTGGGCCGGGGGGATGCCCCACGAGCACCGGCAGACGACCCACATCGCGGTGGTGGATGCGTTCGGAAACGTCGTCAGCCTGACGACCACCCTCAACGGCGCCTTCGGCTGCGGTGTCGTGGTACCCGGGCTTGGCTACCTGCTCAACAACGAGATGGACGACTTCACGACCGCTGCCGGCCAGCCCAACACTTATGGACTGATCCAGGGCGAGGCCAACTCCGTCGGACCCGGCAAGCGGATGCTGTCCTCGATGAGCCCGACCGTTCTCTGGAGCGGCAATCAGGTACTCGCTCTCGGTGCTGCCGGCGGATCCCACATCCCGACGGCGACCCTGCAGGTGATCTTGAACGTCATCGTCGATGGCGACGAGCTGCAGGCCGCCGTCGACCGGCCGCGGATTCACAACCAGTGGTTGCCGGATCGGATCGATGCCGAGCTTGACGCGCTGGCACCGGAAACCGCCGGTGCCTTGCGAAGGATGGGGCACAGGATCGAAACCGTGGAGAGCCTGGGCCGGGTCAACGCCGTCGTCCTCAACCTCGACGGAACGGTCGCGGCGGCGGCAGACCCGCGGGGACCGGGCGCGGCGGCTGTTGTCCGGAAGTGGCCCGCATCGGAGTAAGACAGAATCCGGCAGCTCAGGTACTGGCACCAGAGAACCACGGTGCAGAGCTCTTATCCGGGGAGGAGACGCAAGGGACATGAAGATTTTGGCTGCCTTCGAGGAGGAGCACGAGCTCATCGAACGGGTCGCCGGATCGTTGTTCCGGTGGGCCGAAGAGAATGGGGACGAGGCCGATGCGAAACGGTTCGCCTCCTTTTTTGCCGTCTACGCGGGCGGCTTCCACCGTCGTCGCGAGGAGGACATTCTCATCTCGGCCTTGGTCCGAAGTCTCGAGGTCCCGGCCGACCGCGGCCCACTCCGGGTGATAGGTGAGGAGCATCGTCGGCTCGAGCTGTTGGTGTCCCGTCTCGCCGCAGCAGCCGATCGTGACGCGGCACGGGTGTTGGCACGGACGTTGTGGGAGCACATCGACAAGGAGAACACCGTCTTCTTTCCCGAGGCGGGAGAGCGGTTGCCCCGTGCCGGCGTCGCCGAGCTCGTCGATCGCTCGATGACGGGTGCGGAGGGGGAGGTGCGCGAGCTCGGGGAACGGCTCCTCGGACAGTACCCCCCGCTCGAGGACCCGGAAACGATGCGCGGAGCAGGTTGCATCGCATGCTCGGCTTTCACTGTCAGCTGCCGCGGCATCGAGGCGGAGTGGTGGAACGACTGGGAATGGGAGCAGCACGGTCGCGGCGATGCCGACTGAAGCTCAGACCGCTCCCTCTAGGGCAGCTTCGGCGACCTCGCGGAATGCCCGTGAAACGCCACCGACACCCAGCTTGACACCGCCGAAGTAGCGCGCCACGACGATACCGCCGAGCAGGTCGCGGCGCCGCAGCATGTCGAGCATCACCAAACCGGGACGGCCGACCTCGCCGTCATCGCGCATCTGCTCGACTAGGCCCTCGTCCGAGGCGCCGACGCGGCACGCCCAGCAGACGTGGCGGGAGCGCCGATGCTTGGTTGCGAACGTCTCCACCTGGCTCTGGACCTCGTCCATCGACGCAGCGCCGAAGGCCATGGCGTGGAACTTCGAGCGCTTGACCGTGAGCCGGGCCTGAGAGGCTGTGGTGATGACCTTCGGCACGCTTGAAGTGTAGCAACGTCCCCTCCGTACATTCCGTTACCGGGCGAGCGGGGGGCGTCTCACGTCTCGCGTTCTTCGGGTGGGTGGTGGAACTTAATTACCTAATGACTTAATCACTTATTCACCGGGTTGGTGGGGGTGGTGGTTCCACCCAGGTGACCACCTGCGCCAGAGGTTTCTTCTCGATCCTCGGCACCGTGCACCCCTCGGCGGGGTAGCCGATGGGGAACAGGATGTACGGGCGTTCGTTGGCGGGCCTCTTGAGAATCCGGTTCAGGAATCGCATCGGTTGCGGGGTGTGGGTGAGCGTTGCCAGGCCCATCTCGTGGAGGGTGGCGATCAGGAGGCCGCAGGCGATGCCGACGCTTTCATTGACGTAGTAGTTGGTGATCTTGCCGCCGCCCGCATCGATGCCGTGCACCTCCTTGAAGACGGCCACCAACCACGGCGCGGTCTCGAGAAACGGCTTTCGCCAACCTGTGCCGAGCGGCTCGAGGGCCTCGAGCCAGGCGTCGGGCGTCTGGCCTCCCTCGTAGAACCCGCGCTCCTCCTCCTCGGCGGCCTCACGGATCCGTCGTTTCACCTCCGGATCCGAGATCGCCACGAAGTGCCATGGCGGGCGGTTGGCGCCTGAGGGAGCGCTGTGCGCCGTGGCGAGGGCAAGCTCAATGAGCTCCCGCGGGACTGGATCCGGAGAGAACTCGCGCACCGAGCGGCGGGTGCGCATGTCGGAGAAGAAGTCGGCTCCGCGCCTGAGCA
>JAJDNH010000175.1 GCA_022340775.1 Acidobacteriota bacterium | reverse complement strand
GCTCACCTTCGTGGCCGGGATGGTGTTCGTGGCGCTCTATCAGCGCCGCCCCAACCTATGGGTTCAGGCGCTCGGGCACGCCGTGCTGGGTACCCTGGCCTACTACGCGATCCTGGGCCGTGATCCTGTCGCCGCGCTGTTGCCTCACTAGAGCACCGGTCCCGCCTCAGCCGAGCGGCTTGCCATGGGTGGGCGGCAGGTTCGCGGGGAATAATCCGTCTCGGGGGGCAGGTACATGAGTGTGGGCACGGTAGCGGCGAGGTGCCGGACCGTGACACACAGGAATGACGGGAGGGCACCATGACGCGGGCAATCAGGGTTCACGAGAACGGCGGGCCGGAGGTCCTGCGGTGGGAGGATGTCGAGGTTGGCAAGCCCGGTCCCGGGCAGGCACTGGTCCGACACACGGCCGTCGGCCTGAACTTCCTGGATGTCTACCACCGCACGGGTTTGTACCCGGTCGAGCTGCCGATGACACCCGGGAGCGAAGGCGCCGGAGTGGTGGAAGCAGTGGGTCCAGGCGTTGACGCCGTTTCGGTGGGGATGAGAGTGGCCTACGCGGGCGGACCGCCGGGAGCGTACGCCGAGATGAGGCTGATCCCTGCGGACAAGCTCGTGCCGCTGCCCGAGGGAATCAGCGACCACACGGCGGCCGCTATCATGCTCAAGGGGATGACGGCGGAGTACCTGCTGCGCCGCACCTACCAGGTCGGGCCCGGCGACACGATCCTCTGGCATGCCGCCGCCGGCGGTGTCGGCCTGATCGCGTGCCAGTGGGCCAAGCACCTCGGTGCGACGGTCATCGGCACCGTGAGCTCCGACGAGAAGGCGGACCTCGCGCGGTCCCACGGCTGCGATCACCCCATCGTTTACACCCGGGACGACTTCGTGGCCCGGGTGCGGGAGGTCACTCTCGGCGAAGGGGTCCCGGTCGTGTACGACTCGGTGGGCAAGGACACCTGGGATGGCTCCCTGTCATGTCTGCGCCCGTGCGGGATGATGGTGTCGTTCGGCAACGCTTCCGGGGCGGTACCGCCGTTCTCGCCGGTAGAGCTGTCGCGGCGGGGGTCGCTCTACCTGACTCGACCCAGCCTGATGACCTACACCGCCTCTCGCGAAGATCTGCTGGCATCGGCGGAGGCACTGTTCGCGGTGATCCAGAGCGGCGCCGTCAAGGTCGAGGTCAACCAGACCTATCCGCTGGCGGAAGCGGCCCAAGCGCACCGTGACCTCGAGGATCGCAGGACGACCGGCTCGAGCCTGCTGGTCCCCTGAATCGGGACTGGCGCGAGGCCGGAAATCCACACCCCGGTGGGAACGTTCACCAGCGGTATGAAGCGAGCCGCGATCGTCCTCGTGTGCCTTGCCGGGCTGGGTGCTTCCGTGTGGGCACTGGTGACGGCGACGGAGGTCTCTTCACCCCGGAGCGAGCAGCCGGCTGCGATCATCCTCCGGGCGCCGAACGGTTTCACGGTGGAAGCTCTGGGCTCTGCAAGCCTCAGGTCGGCGGCGGCCGCCCTGGCAGCCAAGCGGGGAGCACGGACGGGCGTCCGCTTCTCCGACAGAGGCGATGAGGTGCTTCTGCTCGCGGACCGGCCGTCCGATCGCGTCGTCGAGATGCGAGCGGCGCGGAATGGGACCATTGTCGAGCGATTCTGGACGCAAGGAATCGATCGGCGCCTGGCGTGGGCAGCGGAGCACGGCGAGCTCTCGGTTCCTGGCTTACCTCGTCCGACCGGCAAGAACCTGTACCACTAGCCAGGCGCCCGGCCTTGGAAGGCCGTTCGGATACACTCGGGAGCCTCTCGGCCATCCCCGGTTTTGAACGAGCTTCCCGATGAGACGGTCGGAGGAGTATTCTCACGGTTTGTAAGGGGAGGGCTTTGGAGCCACCCAGCCGATGAAATGTGTGACCCGGGCAGAGGCGACGGTTTCTGTAAGATAAGCGTTGAACATGAGACGGAGGTCGACATGCATGACAAGAGCATCGAGATCCTGAACGAGGCGATCGCCGACGAGATCGGCGCCATCCACCAGTACATGTACTTTCACTTCCGGCTCGACGATCTCGGCTACACGCCGCTGGCGAACCTGCTCAAACAGACCGCCATCCAGGAGATGCAGCATGCTGAGATGCTCGCCGAGCGGATCCTGTTCCTGGGCGGCGAGGTCGAGATGGTAGTGGGCCGTGAAACCGAGAAGATTCACGACGCCGAAGCCATGCTCACAAAGGCCAAGACGCTCGAGCAGGAAACGATCGAGATGTACAACCGGTTCGCGGTCGAGTGCTCGAACAACGCCGACTCGGTTTCGAAGCAGCTGTTCGAAACGCTGGTCGCGGCCGAAGAGGGGCACTGGGACCAGTTCGATCGCCAGGCAGAGTTCGTTGCTCGCTTCGGTGAGCAGTACCTGGCACTGCAGTCCTTCCAGGGTGGGTCGGGCGAGGCTGGGGCTTAGCCCGGATCATTCAGTCGCAATCTACTGCGACCGGCAATACGTCAGCCATCGGCAGGCTACGTCGGGTACCCGGCTCGACCCGGTCGTTTGACCTCCGAGGTTCGACTGTGGAACCACGGCGGGCCTGCAGACAAACGATCCCCTTTGCAGCCTACCGCTGCGGCAGATGGGCAGCGGCTGTTGCGGTAGCGCTGCAGGTCAGCCCTGGAGAGATGACACCTCCATCCATTCTCCGATACCTGGAGCGTGGCTAGGCCCCACTCCGCTGCAACTGTGGAGCTCAAAGTGGTATTGTTGAGGGACCATGATCGCGTCAGCCTGGCGTGGGGGAAGAGGATCAGTCTATGGCTTGAGGATCCTCGGAAACGGGCGGTGGCTGTACTTCCGCAGGGAATGGACCACTGTCAAGATTCTCCTGCCCGACGAGGAGGAGCCGGTCGAGATTGTCCTAGGTGACGGCTTTTGGGAGCGCTCACCGCAGCTGCGCTCGCCCCGATTGAAGGCATTCTTTCGCCGCAACGGTCTACTTCCGTGGACCCCGAAGCGACCGCCTCACTTTCAACTCGAGCCGTTGGGTGGCGGCACGTTCCGGCTTCGTTGGTTGGAGCACATCGCGCGGCAGCCGGAGCTGCTCCTCAACGGTGACGGCGAGGCGCGGACGCAGTCGGCCGGTAGGAGCAGAGCCGAGGAGGGCCTGTCCCCCACGCCATATCGTGTTGGCAAGCTCCATTGACCGGTGTAGGAAGGGTATAGATTGGGAAGCGCACCATGCGAGCCCGCTGGATCATAGGTTTCACTGCTCTGGCTGTCGTTGTTTTGGCCGGTGGCCTGACCGCGTGCCATCATCAAACGGCCAAGAGCATCACCTTGCGGCTCGGCTACGAGCACGACCTGGTGACCTTCGACCCCTACGCTCACGATGACTCGGTCACGCGGTCGGTCCTGTCAGCGCTGTACGAGCCCCTGGTATCCCTGTCGCCGGAGCTCGAGGTGGAGCCCTGCCTGGCCGAACGATGGACCACGCCATCGGAGAGGACCTGGAGGTTCAAGATCCGCCGGGGAGTTCTGTTTCACGACGGCCGCCAGCTGACGGTCGAGGACGTGCTGGCATCGCTGCGCCGGGCCATTGCATCACCAGAATCAGTCGTCGCGACGTACCTGACGACGGTCGAGAAGGTGCATCGCGACACGGGGGACTTCGTCGAGATCACGACCAAGGCTCCGTTCCCGCTGCTCCTGTCGAGGCTGGCGTTCGTTCCCATAGTGCCGGCCGATTTCAATCCTGCTCGCCCGATCGGCACGGGGCCGTACCGGCTGGTGTCGTCGCCCGAGAAGAGGCCGCTGCGGCTCGAGCGTTGGACCTCCTACTGGGGGAAGGTACCTGCGGCCGACATCGTCGAGATCTTCGGCGTAACCGGCCGGCAGGCACTGGTTCGTGTACTCGACGGCGGCCAGATTGACGTCATGGCCACGGTGACCTCCGAGTTCCTCCAGCAATGGACCGTACGGCCTCCGTGGCGCATCGAACGCATTCCGAGCCTGACGACGACGGTCCTCGGCATGAACGTCCTGAGGTGGCCGTTCACCGACCCACGCGTCCGCAAGGCGATCGACATCTCGATCGATCGCAGGGAGCTGGTGAGAACGGCCTTTCCGGCCGGGGAGGCAACCCCTGCTGCTTCTCTGATTCCCGTGGAGGTGTTCGGTTTCAGCCCCACGAGCGTGGTGTCGCCGGCCGAGCCGGCGCGAGCTCGTGAGCTGTTGAGAGAGGCGGGCGTTCCCGAGGGAACCAGTATCGTCCTGGAGCATGCAGGAGTGCCGGCGGGAACACTGACCTACCTCAATAAGGCCCTGGGGGAGGTTGGTTTTCAGGTGAGCGATCGCCGGTACCCTTGGGAGGAGTACTACCCCAGGTTCATGGGCGGGGAGTCCGGCTTGTTCCTGTTCGGTTGGAACTTTCCCTTTGCCGACGCGTCCGACATGCTCGACAGCGTCATTCACTCGCGTAACCCGGAGAAGCACCTGGGCTTGCAGAACGGCTCGGGCTACTCCAACGCTCTGGTCGATCGCTGGATCGAGGCCGCCGTTCAGGAGCCGCGGTCGGCCCAGCGGTTGGAGATGCTACGTCAGGCGTTGCGCCGGGAGGCAGAGGACCGTCCCTACCTGCCGCTCTACCATGCCTCGCGGATCGTGCTCGCCAGGGCGCCGTTCACGGTCGTCAAGCGGTCCGGCTCCTGGATCCTGCCACAGGAGGTTCTGGTCGAGAACCGCGAGGACTGAGGGCCGAATGCGAGCGGGGGTATCATGGGACCACGGCTGACCGGGGCGCGGCACGCCGGGTGTAGCAATGCCGCAGGAGAGGAGGCAGCATGGCAGAGGTCATGACCCTCGCGTACGTCGCTGGCGGCGTGCTCCTGGTCATTGTTGCCTACCTGCTGATCCGCCTCTACCGGGCCACCGAGCACCGCGGTCGCAAGCGCTGGGTCGATCGCTCCAGACGCGACCGGCGGCAACGAGTCGGCTATCTGCGTCCCGAGCGTCGTAAGCGAGACCGGCGCGAGGAGGACGTCGCGAAGCACTACCTCGACCGCCTCAACAAGTAGAGACCCAACCGTCGCCAGCTGCTCCGTGGGACTTCATGACGCGTCACAAGTAGATATCTCGGTCGTCATGCGGGGACTGTGCCTGTCAAGTATGGTTGACGATGAGTTCGCTCAGGGATACGATGCCCCGGTGCAGGACTACGAGCGTGTCTGGCGGGCGTTTGAGGCCAACGAGATCACTCACTCAGCCGCACACTACCTGCTGGCGATCGCAGCGGCCATGAAGACGGGGCAGGCGCCGCGTGCCGCCGATATCGCCAGGCAACTGGGTGTGTCCCGTGCGGCGGCATCACTCCAGGTTCGCGCCCTCAGGGAGAACGGCCTTGTAGAGGTGGATGATCATCACCACATCAGCCTGACGCGTGCAGGGGCGGACCTTGTTGCGCGTATCGCCGGCAAGCGGGAGATCGTGCGGGTCTTTCTGGAGGAGGTCCTCGGGGTTGATTCCGCGACGGCCGAGATGGATGCCTGCAAGGTCGAGCACCTGATCTCCGAGCAGACGTGCGCCGCCCTGATACGGCTGATCACCTTCCTACGCTCCGGTTACCCTGCGGCTGAGGAGTGTCTAACAGTTTTTCGCGAGACCGTTGCAGCCTGCGGTCCGCTTTCCCGATGCGACCTTTGTAACGAGGTCTGCCTGCTGAACGCGATGCACCCTTCGTAGGGGTCCGAGCGAGGCTCGCTGACGCGTTACACTCTCTGCTATGCGCCAGCTTGAGCAGTTGCTGCTAAGAATCGACGGTCGTGGGTACAAGGCCTACAAGGAGCTTCAGGGAGGTCGATTCGAGTTTCCGCGTATGAGCCTCCTCGTCGACCACGTGCAGGGCGACCCGTACGCAACTCCGTCGCGTGCCAGAGCTGTCGTGGCCTGGCCGGCGGCCGCTTTGCCCGAGCCCGCGTTGGCTTCGCCGGCGCGTCGTCGTGCGACGAGGGACTTCCTCGCGCGAGCGTTTCGCTCGGCAGCGCGGGGCGAGCGGGACCTCACGATCGAGGCTGGTGGCCAGACCGTCCTCGAACGATCAGCATGCCTGCTCACGGCGGCTGGCGTCGAGCTCCGGTTCCGGGTTGATCTGCCGGCTGCCGGACGGAGGATCCTGGGGAGCCGCGCGCGCGACCTGCTCATCGAACGACTGCCGCAGATCGTCGCTCACGCAGCCGAAGCCGGGCACCTCGACCTCCCAGCTCTGGAGCGCCACTGCGCTGCCGTGGAGGACCAGGAGGCTTTGCGGGGGATGTTGGCCGACGCCGGGCTGGTCGCCTTCGTCGGCGACGGGAGCAGACTGCCGCGAGCATCTGGAGTCGACGACCGGCCGCTGGCCGGAGCGGTCGAGTTCGAGGCACCATCGGCTCTGCGGGTCACGCTCCGGGCGCCGAACGCCGGGACCATCGCCGGCCTCGGGCTGCGGCGGGGCATCACGCTTGTGGTCGGTGGCGGCTTCCACGGCAAGTCGACCCTCCTGCGGGCGATCGAGAACGGCGTTTACGATCACATCCCGAACGACGGCAGGGAATGTGTCGTGACCGACCCCGCAGCGGTAAAGATCCGCGCCGAGGATGGTCGGAGCATCAACGGGGTAGACATCAGCTCGTTCATCGGCGACCTGCCGTATGGCAGGTCGACTGAGGACTTCACGACCGACCTGGCGTCGGGTTCGACCAGTCAGGCGGCCGCGATTCAGGAGGCGCTGGAAGCCGAGGCGGGCGTACTGCTGCTCGACGAGGACACCTCGGCGAGCAACTTCATGATCCGTGACCGGCGGATGCAAGCGCTGGTCGACAAGGCCCGGGAACCGATTACGCCCTTCTTGGACCGAGTGCGCGAGCTGCGCGACACCGCCGGCGTTTCGACAATCCTCGTCATGGGCGGTTCGGGCGACTACTTCGATCACGCCAACACGGTTATCCTGATGAACGCCTACCGGCCTCTCGACGTGACCGCACGGGCGCGTGAGATCGCCAACCAGCTCGCCACAGGCCGTCGAGAGGAGCACAATGGCGATCTCCACCGCCCTCGTCCGAGGCGCCTCGATCCGAAGTCACTGAGTCCTGAGACAAAGTCCGGGAAGCGGAGGATCCAGGCCAGGGGCACCGACACCCTGGTGTTCGGGCGAAGCGAGGTTGATCTACGAGCGGTCGAGCAGATTGTCGACTCGGCCCAGGTGCGCTCGATGGGGTGGCTGCTGGCCCATCTCGCCCGTTGTCCCGGGGAAACCGTGGCGCCGCTCGCGCCTGTGAGGGAGATGCTGGCACGGCTCGGGGGTGGCGAATGGGACTGGCTCACCGGCCACCCCGACGGTGACCTCGCGTTGCCCCGTCTGTTCGAGGTGACGGCGGCTCTGAACCGGCTGCGCGGCGTCCGCCTGCGCTAGTCCTGAACACCCTTGAGCGACCGAAGCGAGACCGACGAGGCGCGAAGAGCACGGCGATGGCTGGAGTACCGCCGGTCGCAGTAGATTGCGAGTGAATGGTCCGGGCTGGAGCAGACTTGCTTTTGGGCGGCGTGCCGTGCAACCTTGGCGGGCGACAGAAGGGAGGCAATCTAATGGCTGACGTGACCCGAATCCAGCAGGAGCTCATGAAGGAAGGGGTCGACGGCTGGCTGCTGTACGACTTTCACAACCGGGACGCGATCGCCTACCGGGTGCTCGGCTTGGACTTCGGCAAGCTCACGAGTCGCCGGTGGTTCTACTGGATTCCCACCTCTGGGAGCCCGGTTCGTCTGGTGCACAAGGTCGAGTCCACGAAGCTTGACCAACTCGAAGGCGAAAAGAGGGAGTACCTGTCGTGGCGGGAGCTGCACGCTGCCCTGAAGGAGATCATGGCGGGCGCGAAGCGGGTCGTCATGCAGTACTCACCGACCGCCAACATCCCCTACGTGTCCACCGTGGACGGCGGCACGATCGACCTCCTGCGGTCGCTCGGTTTCGAGATTGTCAGCTCGGCGGGGCTCGTGCAGACCTTCGAGGCAGTTCTCGACGATGCCGCCTGCCGGTCCCACGCCGAGGCCGGCCGGCGAGTCCAGAAGATCAAGAACGAGGCGTTCGAGCTCATTGGGACCGAGCTGCGCGCCGGCCGCGAGCTCACTCAGTACGACCTGCAGCAGTTCATCGTGCGCCGCTTTACGGAGGAAGGCCTGACCTGCCAGGGCGAGTACCCGATCGTGGGTAGCGACGAGCAGCAGGCAGACCCGCACTTCGAGCCGCGTCCGGACAACTCGCGACCGATCCGCAGCGGTGACAGGATTCTCATCGACCTGTGGGCCAAGCTCGACGAGCCGGGCGCCATCTTCTACGACATCACCTGGTGCGGCTACGTGGGACAGAAGCCGCCGGCAAAGTACGTCGAGATCTTCAACGTGGTGCGCGACGCGCGCGACGCCGCCCTGGCCTTCGTCAAGGATCGGTTCGGCAGCGGCGCGCCCCTCTACGGCTGGGAGGTTGACGACGCCTGCCGCAAGGTGGTCGAGGACGCCGGCTACGGCCAATATTTCATCCACCGCACCGGGCACTCCATCGGCGAGGAGGTCCACGGCAACGGTGTCAACATCGACAACCTCGAGACCAAGGACGAGCGTCAGCTGGTTGCCGGCATCTGCTTCTCGATCGAGCCCGGGATCTACCTCCGTGGCGAGATGGCGGTGCGCTCGGAGATCGACGTCGTCATCACGCCGTCCGGCAGTATCGAGGTTGCCGGCGACATGCAGCGGGACCTGATCCTGATCGACGCGTGAGTGCGCGAGCTGTGACCCCGGGGAGGTGACTGTGAGCTGGTACCTGTATGTGATCCTCGCGTACCTGCTGGTCCTGGCAGGGTTCAACATCTACCGCTCAAAGCAGGTGAAGTCGCAGGAGGACTTCATGGTGGCGGGCAGGAGCCTGCCGCTGACCGTCATGGTCTTCACGCTTGTGTGTACCTGGATCGGCTCCGGCACCTTCATCGCCGGCGCCGAGTACGCCGCCAAGGCCGGCTGGTCGTCCCTCTGGCTGCCGGCGGGCGCCTGGGTCGGCATCGTGGTGATCTACTTTCTGGCGGCCAAGATCCGCAACTTCGGCCAGTACACGGTCGGCGACATCCTCGAGGTCCGTTACGGCAAGTTCGCACGCCTGTTCGGGGCCATCGCGCTGATCATCGCCTTCACCACGATCGTTTCCTACCAGTTCAGGGCCGGCGGCTATATCCTCAACGTGGCCACCAAGGGAGCCATCTCGGTTGCCGCCGGGCAGACGATCGCCGCTGCATTCGTGATCCTGTTCACGGCCCTCGGCGGAATGGTGGCGGTGGCCCACACCGACCTGCCGAACGGGATCATCATCCTCCTTGCCTGCTGTGCGGCACTGCCTTTCACGATGCTGTTCGCGGGAGGGGTGAACGCACCGGCCGTCGTACTGCCGGCGCAGCACATGGCGGTGTTTTCGGCCGACTTCGGCCAGTACCCGGCGCTCAAGGCCGGGGGGTACTTCTTGGCCACCCTGCTGCTCCTCCTCGGCATCCAGTCCATGTACCAGAAGTTCTACTCGGCGAAGTCGCCCGCTGACGCGAGGCGGGCCGTCGCGCTGTGGATCGTGGGCACGATCGTCGTCGAGACCGTGGTCGTCGCCATCGCCGTCTACGCCTCGGCGGCGCACTGGGCAGACCTGAAGGCGTTCGAGGTCACGAACCAGGTCAAGCAGGAGGTGGCCACCGGGACAACGACCGCCCCGGAGGCAGCGGCGCGCGCTCGGCAGCTGGCGGCCGCCGAGGCCCAGTCCGGCGAGGTCAAGCCGGATCAGCTCGCACAACTCGATGCGACGCTCGCGGCGGCCTTTGGACAGGCAGTCACGCCGAAAGCGGTGGCCGCCGTACACGCCGGCATCGACCCGGCCTCAATCGTGCTCCAGGCGGCGTTCGATATTGCATCGAAGGGAGGCATCGGCCTGCTGGTCGGCCTCCTGCTGCTCGGCGCCGCGTGCGCAGTCGTGATCTCAACCGGCATGAACTACCTGCTGTCACCGACTACCAACATCATGCGTGACATCTACCAGCGGTTCATCCGACCGGAGGCCGACCAGAAAACGATGGTGGCACTGCAGAAGCTGTTCGTGGTGATTCTCGGGCTCGCCGCATTCCTGATCATCTTCATTCCTACCGCGCTCGGCCTGCCGATCTCGGTGCTCCAGTACTCGTACTTCGCCTACACGATGTACGGCGTCGCGATCACGCCGGCACTGCTCGCTGCGCTCACCTGGCGCCGCGCGACCCGTGCCGGAGGGTTGGCTTCGATCGTGTCCGGCGCGGCGATGGCGTTGATCTTCCAGCTGGTGATCCCCAACGTGTTCCCAGAGGTCTTGATGGGCGGCGATCCGTGGGGGATTCCGAGCATCTACCCCTCGGCGTTCGTCTCGATCGGGACCTTGATCATAGTCAGCCTGCTCACTGCACCGCCGTCGGAGGAGGAGCTCGCACCGCTGTTCCAAGTGAAGGCCTGAGCGCTCGAATCCGGAGTCGCGGCCTGGAAGGTCTGGACGCAGGAGTCTGTTAGTCGAGCCGATGGCGATCATGGAGGCCGCGAACCTGCCGGCCGGGCGTGAGCACCTGGCCGAGGACGAGCGGGAGGTGCTCGCACGGCTCGAGGCGTGCCTGGAAGTGGGCGACTACCGGGGTGCACAGGACGAGGCCGAGGATCTGTGGCTGGTGGCCACGGACGCGCACAAGCGCTTCTACCAGGGGCTGTCGAATGCGCTGACCGCCATCTGCGCCCGAGAGCTCGGGCATCTCCGCGGGGCCGGGGAGATTGCTGCCAGGACGCACGAGATGCTGGCGCCGTACCCGCGCCGGGTGCTGGGCTTCGACCTCGACGTGCTGCTTGAGTCGATGGACGAGTTTGTGGCCGAGGGCCGCGAGCCGGTCCGCTGGCTTCCGGGTACCTGATGCCGGAGCTTCCAGAAGTCGAGACCGTCCGGCGGGCGCTGGCCGCCAGCCTGACGGGGGCGGTCGTCAAGGTGGTGCGTGGGCAACGGATCGCGATGCGACGCCCGCTGGAACCGCGCCTCCTGCACGAGGTTCTGAGGGGCCGGCGGTTCCAGGAGGCGTCGCGCCGCGGCAAGTTCCTGCTCCTCCCAGTCGACGGCGGAGGCTGCCTGCTGATCCACCTGGGAATGTCGGGCCGGCTGCGCTTGACGCGTCCCGAAAGGCTGGTCGAGGCCCACACCCACCTCGTCGTCGAGCTCGACGACGGGCGTGAGCTGCGCCTTGTCGATCCGCGACGTTTCGGACTTGCTGTGTGGCTTGCCGCAGGCGAAGAAACCACGGACCCGGCGCTCGCCGACCTCGGGATCGAGCCGTTCGACCCGGCTCTCGAGGACCGTATGCCGCGGCTGATCAGATCCAGGCGGGCGCCGGTGAAGGCTTTGCTCCTCGACCAGAGATTGGTTGCCGGGATCGGCAACATCTACGCTGCCGAGTCCCTCTGGGAGGCCGGCATCCGTCCGTCTCGCCCGGGTCGGGCGATCTCCGAAGGCAGGCTGTGTCTTCTCGCCCGTTCGATTCGTGCCGTGCTCGAGCGCGCAATTACAGCCGGAGGCACCACGCTGCGCGACTTCTCCGGCCCCCACGGCGATGCAGGCTACTTCGCGGTCCGTCTGAGGGTCTACGGGCGCGGCGGACAGCCCTGTCCGCGGTGCGGCCGGTCCCTACGTGACGACGTGATCGCGGGCCGCAGCACAGTCTGGTGTCCTCACTGCCAGCGGTAGAACCGCGTGTGAAGAACCGCCCGTCGCAGCGCCATGGAACTGGATGTATCTGGGCTAGTGTTCCGGGGGTGCGAGCTTGCCGGCGGCTATGTAGGCGTCGTGCCAGCCCTTGACCTTGCCGGTGAGTAACAGGATTGAGAGTAGGTTGGGAACCGTCATCAGGCCGAGGGCGACGTCGCCGAAGCTCCACACCACCTCGAGAGAGTAAACGGCTCCCAGGAAGTTCATGATGCAGAACAGGACCCGATAGGGAATGATGGCGCGAGGACCGAACAGGTACAGCGCGGCACGGTCGCCATAGTACGACCAGCTGATCGCGGTCGACAGGCCGAACAGGAACACCGAGAGGGTCACGAGAAGGTACCCGTAGTCCCCTGCGAACCGCCCGAGTCCCTTCTGGAACGCCCAGGCGGTGAGCGGCGAGCCGTTCTGCATGGCGCGCCCGCGCAGGACCAGGCTGCCGCTGACTGGCTCTCCCGAAGCCGTGAGTAGCCGAGACTCCCCGATCTGTCCGGGAGCATCGGCGGGGATCACGATGAGGCCGGTGAACGGCTTTTCGGCGCGGTGGAGGATGGGATCGGCGGCCAGGAGGAGCACCGGATTGTCGACAGTACCGTGGTTGCGCACGAGTCGGAACCCCACCGGATGACCGTCCTCGACCGCGAGCCGGCCGGAAATGAGGTCGGCGTTGCGTACGACGCTGTCCTCGTGGACCTCAGCGCGCTCGCCGATAGCGGTGATCGCAGCCTGGACGTTGACCACCACGCGCTGCTCCTGCTTGTTGTGCCAGACCCCCGTGGTCAGGATCACGAGCGCGGTCATCGTACAGATGATCAGAGTGTCGATGAATGGCCCCAGCATGGCCACGACCCCCTCGCGGATCGGCTCGTCGGTCTTGGCCGCGGCGTGTGCGATCGGTGCCGAGCCCTGACCGGACTCGTTCGAGAAGAGACCTCGTTTTACGCCCCAGGTAAGCATGAAAACGAAGCCGGCTCCGGCAAAGCCGCCCAGGCCGGCGGCGGGTCGGAAGGCCGACTTGAGGATCAGCAGCAGCGTCGGGGGAATCTCGCTGAAATTGAGGCCGAGCACGATGAGGCCGGCTCCCACGTAAATGGCGGCCATGAACGGGACCAGCTTTGAGGTGACGCGTCCGATGCGGCGGATGCCACCCAGGATGACGGCCGCCACCAGCGAGCTGACAACCAGTCCCGTGATCCACGTTGGGATTCCGAGATCTTGGCGGAACTGGTCGGCGACCGTGAATGACTGCACCGCGTTCCCGGAGCCGAAGGACGAGATCACGGCGAAGCTCGCGAACGCCACCGCCAGGGGCTTCCAGGCCTTCCCGAGCCCGCGCTCGATCGAGTACATCGGGCCCCCGGCGGCGGAGCCCCCAGGAAGGATGATCCGGTAGCGGATGCCGAGCGTGCACTCGGTGAACTTGAGCGCCATCCCGAAGACGGCGGTGACCCACATCCAGAACACGGCGCCGGGACCGCCGTAGTGGATTGCGGTGGCGACCCCTGCAATGTTCCCGATGCCGACCGTCGCCGACAGGGCCGTGGACAGGGCTTGGAAGTGGGAAAGGTCGCCGGCGTGTTCGGGATCGTCGTAGTCGCCGCGGAGGACGCGGATGCCGTGCTTGAACAGCCTGACCTGAACCCACAGCAGGCGGAACGTCGTGACGACACCGGTCCCGACCAGCAGGACGACGATCAGTGGCATCCGCTCGGGCCAGCCCCAGACTATGCCGTTGAGCGTGAAGATGATGTCGTGCAGGAGCGTGTACAGCCCGCTCATGGTCCCCCCACCGTAGCCTTGACACAGCGGCTCAAAACGGTTCCATGCTAGCCGGGAACGGGCCCCGTGACAACGGGCGAGGCCTGGCTCGTGACGTGGCGCACGGTCTAGCGTGCCCATAGGGCTGGTATAGTCGGGCCGTGTGCTCGCCGGTGCTCACCGGCGTTCCCACAAGACGAGGAGACCGAGGAGGCATTCCACCTAGCGTTCCCTCCGATCCCCGCTTCGCCTAGCGGGGCCGAGAGGGGCCGGGCGGAGTCGACGGTGGACGGAGCGAGCGAGTGTCACTCACCGGCAACCTGCGGACAATGCCTGTGCCTGAGCTGTTCGAGTGGTTGGCGGCCAGCCGCAAGACCGGAACTCTGGTGCTCGACGGTCCGCGTTACTCGAAGAAGCTGTTCTTCATCAGCGGTGACCTGGTCGCGGTTGCTTCGGAGAATCCGCGGGAGAAGCTGGGCAACTACCTCGTCGGCTGGGGGTACCTGACCCAGGAGGAGTTGGACCACCTGGTCGAGATGCAGGCGCACTTCAAGATCATGCTCGGCGAGCTCGCCGTCAAGCTGGGACAAGTTTCGCAGGAGGAGCGGGACTACGCCATCCGCGTCAAGACGGAGGAGGCGATCTGCGAGCTGCTGCTGTGGGACGAGGGCGACTTTCGGTTTCTTGACGGCGTCCTGCCGGAGCGCGATTTTGCCGAGCTCAGGCTCCCGGTGCACAGCATCCTACTCGAAGGCGTCCGCCAGCGGGACGAGCGCCAGCGCATCGCCAAGGTGGTGACCAGCACGAAGCAGCGGCCACGTCTGGTACGCGAACCACCGGCTGAAGAGCTTGGTCCCATTGGCTCGGCTATCCTGCGTGCTGTCGACGGCGAGCGCAGCATCGAGGAGATCGTGTTGAGGTGCAGGGTGACGGAGTTCTCGGTGCTCCGGTTTATCCACCGGGGGGTGAAGGAGGGTTGGTTCGAGCTCGCCGCCCCCGTTCCCAGCGGCGAGGAAGTGGTGCCGGACTCAGCGTGGCGCAAGCTCGCTTTCGAGATCGAGAACCGGATCGAGGTTGGTCACCTGCTGGAAGCGGTGGAGCTTCTCACCGATCTGCAGCGGAAGTACGAAACCGACACCAGTGTCAGCAGCTACGCCTCGGAGCGGCAAGCAGAGATCGAGCGGTGTCTCGAGCAGTGGGACATCCCGGACGAAGCCGTGCTCGAGCCGGCGATCAAGATGGAGGAGATCATGAAGCTCGGCTGCGGACCGGTGGAGGGTTTTGCCTTCTCGCGGGTCAACGGCAGGTACACGGTGAGCGAGATCCTCCGGCTGCTCCCCGGCGGCGACCTGTACAGCCGAGCCGTGATCCACAATCTGATCCGCAGGGGTTTCGTCAAACCGTCAGAGGTGCGTTCCGTCAGACCGGCCCAAGGTCCTTACCCCGGCTCGTCCGGTGGCGACGGGGCATAACTGTGGTTGTTCGCCTGTTCACGAGTGGGCCGGGTAGGTTTGGCAGAAAAGGGAGGAAACGATGAAGAGAACCTTGATTCCGTTCATGGCTCTCGCGCTGGCCGTTGCCGGCTGCAGCGGCAAGAAGGCCGCGGAACCTGGACCAGGCGCAGCAACGACAGAGACGGCGAAGACCGCGGCTGAGTCGCAGGTGGCGTCGCACGAGATGCCCAAAGACCAGATGCACTCGCAAGCGATGGCCATGAATCGGGAGATTCACCTCGATGACTCCGTGCGGGCGGCATGGTCCGGGATTCGGGTCAAGGTCGAGGACGCGAAGAGCGACAGCTCGCAGAGCTACGACATTCCCATCGGCGCCACGCAGGCGCTCGGCGACACGGGCCTGACACTCCAGGTCAAGGCGTTCGTGCCGGACTTCACGATGGGCTCGGACGGCATCACGACCCGCTCGGCTCAGCCGAACAACCCCGGGGCCGAGGTCGTGATCACCGAAAAGGGCAAGCCCGATTTCGACGGCTGGTTGTTTTCCAAGATGCCCGATATTCATCCGTTCTCGCACGAGAGGTACCGGGTCACGCTGGTCGCCGGCATCCCCACGGCCAAGTAGACTCCCACCCGTCGGTTGCGAGCAGGACAGCGGCCTTCGAGATTGCGCTTAGCCGGTCTCTGTGAATCGCCAGAGAGCGAACCCGCCACGGCAGATCCGCGGCCTGCGGCCGCACCCCTCGGGGACTGTCAGTCCGTCCTTGAGGCAAGCCTCGGTCCGTCCTGCCGGCCCCGAGGGGCCGCTCCGCTCGGATCTGCCTGCTGCTCCATTCGAGAGGGGAGTAAGCCCCTCCCCCTTTTGATAGGGGAGGGATCGCGCAGGAGCGCCCTCTCGCACCCCGCCGCTGCGCTCGCTTCGTCGGCACGACCACGAGGTCAGTGCACTCCTCGCTCGCTGGCGGCGAGGCGCGAGGAGAACGTCCTGTGCGATCCTGTTTGCATAGGCGCGGAGCAATCGCATGTCCCGTGCGGGCGGTGCCCGCAGCCCGCTGTGCGGGCCGGCGGTGAGGGAACGGACCGGCGCGTCGGCTCACGCCTGCACCCGCCGAGGACGCCGGGGAAGACCGTGCGCGGAGGCTTACCCTCGGCAGCCCTCGGGCCAAGCCTCCTGTGCTCGGTCCCCCCGCCGCCCGCGACGGGATGGCCGCTCGTCTCCTTCCGCTGCGTCCCCGCCCCACCGCGGGACCGTCCCTGGGGACAGGGCGGTGGTGTGGCAGATCCGCGGCTTTCGACCGCACCCCTCCGGGGACCGTCAGTCCGTCCTTGAGGCGAGCCTCGGTCCGTCCTGCCGACCCCGGCGGGCCGCTCCGCTCGGATCTGCTTCCCGCAGGCTCCGAATGGACGATGAGACCTGTCCTTTCAAAGTCTCTGGAGGTCCGGGCGGAGAGCCCGTTCGCAGCGAAATTCGCGAGACGGGAGTCAGATCTGCGTTTTCTCGCGCCGGAGCACGCCGCAGTTTCCTCCAAGCCCGGGTTATCCGGGCGCGGTCGTAACGAGAGCGGCGAGACGTCTGTCAGCGCTGGGATCTGAGTGTCGCGCTGACGAAGGCGTACTTTCTGTACGTTGAGGAGAGCGCGACGTGAAGAGCACAGCGATGGCTGGCGTATCGCCGTTCGCAGTAGATCGCGAACGGATGACCCGGGCTAAAGGAGCTTTTGGAGGTTGGCGATGAGGCTGCCCGAGAGGGCCCGCTGCCGGAACCTGCGGGTGGCCATGAGCGTGAAGAGCCCACCCAGCTTTTGCCGGCCGCGCAGGTAGAGCGCCCGCAGGGCCGCCGACATGAAGCGGCTGAAGTCCTCGTCGTACGGGTAGTACCAGGGCGTTGCCCTTCTCGTTCCCGAGTCGCGGGCGACGTACTTGATGTTGACCAGCTCGTGCAGGCCGTACTCGCCGTGGGCGCGGCCGATGCCGCTCTCGCGTACTCCGCCCCAGGTGGCGGTAGCCTCGGCGAAGCTGACGACGTGGTCGTTGATCGTGACAACTCCGGCCTCGAGCTCGCGCTGGAGACGCTCGGCGGTGCTCCTCGATCGTGTCCAGCCGGAGGCGGTCAGGCCGAACCGGGAGGTGTTGGCGCGCCGGACGCCTTCTTCCAGGGATGCGACGCTCACGACCGGCATCACCGGACCGAAGGTCTCTTCACGCATCACGTCCATCTCGTCGGTCACGTCAACCAGCACCGTCGGCGGGTAGAAGAACCCGTTCCCGGCCGGGAGCTCGCCGCCGGTGAGGGCTCGGGCGCCGGCCGCCAGGGCCTGCTCGACCTGATGGGCGACGATCTCCCTCTGCCCGGCCGTGGTCAGCGGCCCGAGATCGGTGCCGACCAGCGACGGATCACCGACCTTCAGCTCCCCGGTGAGCTCGACGATGCGCCGGACCAGCGTCTCGAAGATCGGCGCCTCGACATAGACGCGCTCGATCGACGCGCAGGTCTGGCCGCTGTTCATGAACGCCCCCCACACCAGTCCGCGGGCCGTGCGTTCGAGGTTGGCGTCGGCAGCGACCACGGCGGCGTCCTTGCCGCCAAGCTCGAGCTGCATCGGCGCCAGCCGCTCTGCGCAGCGGCGCGCCACGTGGCGCCCGACATCTACCGATCCCGTGAACAGCACTTTGGCGACGTCGGGATGGTCGAGAAGGCTGTCGGTTGCCGACCCGGGGAGGGCGACCGCGTTGATGACACCGGGAGGAAAGCCGGCGCGGCGGGCCAGGTCCGCGAGCATGAGCCCGGTGAGGACTGTGGCCGAAGCTGGCTTGAAGACCACCGTGTTGCCCGCAGCGACAGCGGGCGCAACCTCTGCCATGGGGATGCCGACCGGGTAGTTCCAGGGAGTGATCACCGCCACCACTCCAAGCGGGTCGTAGCGGTAGCCGGCCCGCCAGTGGCTGAACAGGATCTGCTGGCTGGAGACCGGTTTGAAGCCGAGCACGCGGTGGAGGCGACGGGCGAGGTAGGTCAGGGTCTCGCAGGCCGGGAAGATATCGACCAGGCGGGCCTCGACGAACGGCTTGCCGCCTTCCCGTGAGACCAGCTGGGCGAGCAGGCTTTCTTCCTGAACGATCATCTCCAGCCAGCGGACGAGGAGCCGCTGGCGCTCTGCGAAGGATGTCCTCGACCACTCCGGGAACGCAGCCTTGGCCGCCTCGACAGCGGCCGCCGCGCCGTCACTGTCGAGGCCGGGAACCGTGGCGATCTCCTCGCCCGTGGCAGGGTTCAGAGAGACGATCGGCGTGGGGCCGATCACGTCGCGACCCGCGATGATTGACTGTGTTTGCAGGCTCATGGCCCGATTGTAGTCCAAGACCTCGGGCGTTGCACAGGATGCAGGAGCCGCAGACAACCGCCTGACAAGGCCAAAGGAGTGGTCGGTGACCATGGCATTGCGGCAAACGGATACCTGTCGATCGGAAGTCTCTGGCCGGACCTCCAGGGTTACCCGCGGACAAGGTGGTTGGCGCTGGCCTGAATCGAGGGCATCAGAATCAGCTCGCGGACGTTGGCATGTGGTGGGCGAGTGGCGCAGAACAGCACCGCCTCCGCCACGTCCTCCGCGCTCAGCGGCTTGAGGCCCTCGTAGACCGCGGTCGCCCGCTCGACGTTGCCGTGGAAGCGGACGATGGAGAACTCGGTCTCGACCAGGCCCGGATCGACCGATGACACGCGGACACCGGTTCCCAGGAGGTCGATGCCGAGAGCGCGGTTGAGGGCGGCGACCGCGTGCTTGGTGGCACAGTACACGTTGCCGCCGGGGTAGACCTCATGGCCGGCAATCGACCCGATGTTGATCACGTGTCCAGACCCGCGTTCAACCATCCGCGGCAGGACCGCCCGCGTGACGTAGAGGAGCCCCTTGAGGTTCGTGTCGATCATCTCTTCCCAGTCGTCGATGCTGCCGCTGTGCAGAGCTCCCAGCCCTCGCGCCAGGCCAGCGTTGTTGACGAGCACATCGACCGTCGCCCACTCCGGGGGTAGGGACGTCAGCCAGTCTTCGAAGGTCCGCTTGTCCCGGACATCGACCGCGGCCGTGAGTACCGAGTCTCCGGATTCGCTCGCCAGGTCCGTCCTGATGCGGTCGAGGCGTTCCAGCCGCCGGGCAACGAGCAGCAGGCGGCAGCCGACGGCATTGAAGTGATGAGCGCAGGCGGCGCCGATGCCGCTGGAAGCTCCCGTGATGAGCACTGTGCGTCCCGAAATGTCCACCGCGCACCTCCAATTCAGCCCACCCGCAGCGCAGGCTTGTCCGAGAGAGGATAGCCTTCCTCACGGTAGATCGCGAGTGAGTGACCTCGTCTAAGCGAGTGCTGGAGCAGACTGCTCCAAGTCGGCATCGATCGCCCACGGCGGCGCCCACAGGCCGCGGCGCATCTGCCGCAGGGGCTCTGCGAAGAAGAACTCCCGGCCGGGGAAGAAGGGTTCGAGATCGTTGAGCCAGGCGGCCTGCGCGTCGAACTTTGCGAAGAAGATCCGGTTGACCCAGCTCGGGTCCCGGCCCTGAATCACCTTGAGGACAAAAGCCCGGTCACCGCCGATGTCGGTGGTGCCGGCGACGAGCACCTTCCCGGGGGTCGTCGACATCGTCGGACCACGGACGGTGCGGGCCAACCCGGAGACCCGAGAGTAGGCCTCTGAGAAGATCTTCAAGGCGCGCGCGAGAGGTACCTGAAAGTAGTGCCTGGGGCCGGTGTCGCGCTCGACGAAAATGTAGTAGGGAATCGCGCCGAGACGGACCTGGCTTTGCCAGAGGTTGGCGCAGGTGTCCGCGTCGTCGTTGATGTGGCGGATGAGCGGCGACTGGCAGCGGATTTCTGCACCTGCGGAGCGGATCCGCCGGATTGCCTCCTGCGCCGCCGGCGTCTTCAGCTCACGCGGGTGGCTGACGTGGGCCATCACCGCGAGTTGCCGACCGCGGCGTCGCACCTCAGAGAACAGGCGGAGGAGATCGTCCGCGTCGGGATCGCTGATGAATCGAAGGGGCCAGAAGGAGATGGATTTGGTGCCGATCCGGATGTTGGCAACGTGCACGAACTCGGGGGCCAGGAGGGGCTCGATGTAGGAGCGAAGCACTTTGGTGCTCATGATCAGAGGATCCCCGCCCGTGAAGAGCACGTCCGTGACCTCGGTATGGGCTCCCAGGTAGCGTGCGAGGGTCTCCATCTCGGCGGCCGCGAATTTCAGGTTGCGGATCCCGACGAACTGTGGCCAACGGAAGCAGTAGGTGCAGTAGGCGTGGCAGGTCTGGCCCTGGGAAGGGAAGAACAGCAGGGTTTCGCGATACTTGTGTTGCGCCCCTGGGAGCCGTCTGCCGTCGATCTCGGGCACGTTGAGCTCAAGCTGCCCGGCCGGATGTGGGTTGAGGCGCATCTGGATCTTCCGTGCCTCTGCCGCCAGCTGCAATCTGTCGCGCCCGCGGACGCACTCCACCATCCGCTGCAGGTCCGCCGGTGAGAGCATTCCAGCTTGAGGGAAGGTGAGCTGGTAGATCGGGTCATTCGGGATGTCGTCCCAGTCAATGAGCTCGTCAACAACGTACTGGTTGACTCGGAAGGGGAACACCGCAGAAACTGCCTCCAGCGCCAAGCGCTGGTCGTGTTTCAACCTCTCCAACTGCGGGATTGTCGCCAGGTGATGGCGGCCGATAGCCCGGTAGCTAGACCGGTCTCGTTTGGTCATCGACACCTCCCTCCAATGGGTTGTCAACGCTGGGACGCACCCAGGCGGTTGGCTCACGGGAATCAACCCGTATGGCAGGCGAAAGCTGCTCTTCTATGGTACCAGGGACGTTCCGACGGTGACCGTTGCAGATCGCGCACCGAGGTGGAGCTGAGGGACCCGTTGGTCGGTGCCCACGAGGTCCAGCACGATATGTAGCTCCGGAGGGGTCTTCTCCTCATGAAATCCGACTCGGATCCGGGCCACCTGGGGCGTATCGACCGCGAGCTCGAAGGGCTCATATGGCTCTCTGATCCCGAGCAGGCGAAGAACGTAGCGAGGAGGGTCCTCCATGGTGAAGTGGCGGACTCTGGCCGGTACGAGCCTGCCATTGGCCTCGATGATGACCTCGGTTGTCAGGCCGGTGCGGCGCCACGAGATGTTGACAACCCGCGAGGCCGTTGCTGTGGGGGCGATCGCTGCGGTTGGCCGAGCCGCAGGTGTGGCAGGCAGGGGAGCAGCGGTCGGCGTGAGCAGCGGCGTCGAGATCTGAGAGGCGGGTGTCTCGAGCGCATGCGAGGGCGAGGCTGCGACGGCCGCGGCGGCAACCTGTGTTGGAGTCGCCGGGGGGGGTGAGCTGACGGTGGTCGCTGGCGGCGCGACAAGTTGTGCCGGGTTTCGGTGGTCAGCTCGCAGGATGGAAAACACCCAAATGGCAAGGACAGCGGCGGCCAGCACGCCCACCAACGTCGCCGGCTGCAACAGCCAGGAGTGGCCCCGCGCCGGCTCCTCATCCGGGCGGGCCGGAGCATAGTCGATCGCGGCCTGAGAGGTGCTTGCCTGGGGAGGAGTTTCGCGGTCCGCCAACTCCCGGGAGAGCAGGCCGGCCGACAGCTCTGCGGCCGGCTGCTCAGACTGTGGAATAGGTGCCGCATCAGCCGCAGGAGAGAATACGTCCTGTCCCGTCACCTGTGCGTCGGGCCGAGGATCTGGAGCCGTGACCGGCTTCGCTTCCCATGGATCGCCCTCGGGTCCGCTAGAGTCTCTGTTCGCAGCGCTTGTCGTATCTTCTGCCGCAGGCGGCTCGGCGGGCGTGGGCCGAGCAAGATCGAACAGCTGTTTCCCTTCTCGCTTGCGCTGCGCCACCATGTGGTCGATCAGCGTCGTACTGCGCTCGTCGAGATGAAGGAACCGCAGCCCCGCACCGGCGGGCGCCGCCGGTAAGGTCGCCGCCCGCCCGAGCCAGACGACCTGTGCCTCGGCGAGGATCAGGGGGAAGCCGTCATCGAGACGGAAGCGGACTGTCACCCGGCTCCCGATGGCGGGCGGGCTGTCTGTGGTCAGGAACATCCCGTCCTCGGAGACGAAGCTTCCATAGGCGCTGATGAACTCGGTGAAGTTGGCGAACCTGAGGTCGATACGCGCGGAGGGAGCCGGGTCGGGGCTCGCAACCCCGGGCCTATCGGTGCCGCTGTCGTCCAAGGTTCTACCCTCCGAATGTGGTCCGGACTCCCCGCTGCCAATGGCTTACAACAGGATAACGCACCCCTCGGTCGCCGGCCATTCCAGAGCGGCTGCGAGACGTGGAGGCGGGCCGGGGCCCGGCTTTACGGGGTCGAGAGCGGCGGGCGTGGTGCGGAATATCACGCCGCGGTGTGCTAGCCTGGAGTATCGAAGTCCTGCCGACTCCGAAGAGGAGGTCGAGATGAAGATCGAGAACCGGTACAGCGGTGACGTCGTCATTCTGGAGCTCCAGGGCAAGCTGACTCACGGACAGGGCGACATTGCGCTTCGCCAACAGATCCTCGAGGTTCTGGACGAGGGACGAAAGCAGGTTCTCATCGACCTGGGACAGGTCAGGACGATTGACTCGTCGGGGCTGGGAGAGCTGATCAGGTGCAAGGTGACGTGCGACCGCAAGGGCGCCAAGGTCAAGCTCCTGAACGTGGACCTGAAGGTGTACAAGCTGCTGACCATGACGCGGCTCATCGGCGTGTTCGACATGTTCGACGACGAGCAAAAAGCGCTCGAGAGCTTCTCGGATTAGCCTCCGGATCGCCCACGGCTTCGAGTCGCCGCGATCGGCAACTCGAAGCCGCTCTCCGTACAACTCAAGAGACCTCAATGCCGGAGTTGGCCGATAACTCGTGGCGCCGCTTAGGGTTGGGACTGACCGTTCGACTGCAGGACGAGCTCGATCGGGCAATGGTCGCTGCCGAGAACACCAGTCTGGTGGCCGGCACTGACGACCCGGGGCGCGAGGTCGGGGCTGATCAGGTAGTAGTCGATGCGCCAGCCGATGTTTCGCTCGCGCACGCCTCGACGGTTGCTCCACCAGGTGTAATGGCCGGGCTCGTCGGGGTGCAGAGTGCGAAAGATGTCAATCCACCCACGGTCGAGCACGCTGCTGACCCAGGCCCGTTCCTCGGGCAAGAAACCGGTGTTGCCGGAGTTGGACCGTGGGTTGGCAAGGTCGATCTCATGGTGGGCGGTATTGACGTCACCACAGATGATGACGCTGCGCCCGGTGGCGCGAGCTCGACCGGCGTGCTGCAGGACGGCCTCCGAAAACTCGAGCTTGAAGGGAACGCGTTGCAGGTCTCGGCCGCCGTTCGGGAAGTACACCGAGTAGAGGAGAAAGTCGCCGTGGTCAGACACGATGAGCCGGCCCTCGGAGTCATAACTGGGTTCGCCCAGGGCCCGGGTCTCCACCGTGAGGGGTGGCTGCTTGGACAGGAGGCCAACCCCGGAGTAGCCCTTGCGCGCGGCCGGGTTCCAATAGGCAGAGTAGCTGTCGGGACGGAGAAGCTCGGGGTCGAGCTGTTCGGGAAGGGCCCTGACCTCCTGGAGCGCCACGATGTCGGGTCGCTCCCTCTGCAACCACGAGAGAAACCCTTTCCTGACGCATGCGCGAAGGCCATTGACGTTCCAGCTCACCAGACGAATTGTGTCGGGTTTAGGCTTCAACGTTCCTTCCCTTCGGCCCATGCCCCCAATCGGGTTGCGCTCTGGACGTAACGCCCACCCGGGGCAACGCGATTCCAGGCGGGACAGCGGCTGTGAACGGGTCAGGCGGCGAACAGCAGCTCTTCCGCACGCTCCAGCTTGGCCACCGCAATGCCCGCGCGCTCGGCCAGGAGGCGCTCGCGCGGTGTGTTGTAGCCCCAGGCGGCGAGCACCGGAACAACGCCGAGAGGAGCGACCTGCAGCAGGTGGTTCAGCTTGTCATCGACGAAGACGACCCCAGAGGGCGCTGCCGAGAGCTTCTCCATGAGGGCTTCCAGATGGCCCGTCTTGCGCACGCCGTACGACTTGTCGAACACCAGTGCGGAGCTGAAGAGATCGGTGACGGCCCAGGCCTCGACCAGCAGCTTCACCGACGTGGCATCCCTTGCCGTAACGATCGCGAGAGTCCGGTCCCCCGCGTGAGATCGCAAGACCTCGATCAGGTGCTGGTACGGCGGCTGGAGCCGTCGCCAGGCCTCGAAGTCGTCGTTGCGCAGGCGGGCGCGCTCGATGTAGAAGCGCGCATGGGCCTCATCCAGCCAGGCGCGGTCGAACCCACGGTACAGCCGGTCATAGGCGGTCTGGTCGGGGACGGGCGTTCCGTCCTGTATGGCGCTGAGGATCACGGAGTAGTCCTCGGCCCTGTTGCCGAGGGGCACGATGTCCAGAAACGCGCGGAAGGTCGGGTCTTCGGCGAAGGGGAACAGGTCGGGAGAGCACCGGCCCGCGATCAGAGGGTGCTCGGCCAGCCGTGATGTCGGGTCCCTTCCGGTAACCGTGTGCAGAGCAACGGTGAACGCTTCACGGATGCTGTCGAAAATCACGCCGTCAAAATCCAAAGCAAGGACCTTGGCCATGGCGAGAGTCTACACGGGTGTGGTGAGCGTCGCGCGGTGTCCTTCGGAGGTGGCATGGGCCTTGTGCTATACTGCGACCCACGCTCAAAACGACCCAGAGGAGGGATCATGAAGAGACTGACGTTACTCGGAGCCGCGTTTGCGATGGTGGTGCTGACGGCACCGGCTCTGACGGCTCAGCAGCGCGGCGACGATGTGAAGGCCGGAGCTAAATCCGATACCCAGACCGCGGCGTCGGCCCAAGCCGGGGCCCAGCAGAAGGCCTGCCCGAAGGCGGCCATGAAGTGCCAGAAGAAGTGTGCCAAGGCTGCGAACGGACGCAAGTGCTGCGCCAAGGCCGCGGATGCCGGGAAGGCGTGCTCCAAATCGGCGGCGAAGGGCGGCAAGAAGTGCTCAAAGGCCATGCGCGGTCACTCGTGTTGTGCCAAGTCGGCGAGTGCCGGGAAGGCCTGCCCCAAGTCGGCGCGCAAGGGCCACAAGTGCTGTTCCAAGGCCGGCGCCAAGGGCGAAGCCTGCCCGAGGGAGATGAAGGAAAAGGCACCGGCGAAGACCGACTCGTAAGTCCCGATCGGCTGGAAAGACAGCTACCGCAGCTCCCCTGTGGATGGTTGCGGCCCATCGGCCGGCACCAAGGTCATTCCTCCGGGCTGCGCCAGGTCGTGTCTATGACCTCCGTGGGTCCTATCTCCAGCCGACGCTGGATGGCCCGCTTGGCGGTGCCGCGGATCGCAGTGCGCACACGAGGCACCAGCAGCAGGAGCCCGGCGGTGTCCGTGAGCAGGCCCGGCGTGAGGAGCAGGAGGCCGGCGGCCAGGATCAGCACACCGTCGAGGAGGCCGGCAGCGGGGACAATCCCGTGCTCGACGTCGCTGCGCACGGCCGCCAAGGCTTTGAGCCCCTGGCGCCGCGTCAACCATGCCCCGACGGCGCCGGTGGTTATCACGATCGCGAGCGTCGGCATGAGCCCGAGCAGGCGCCCGAGCTCGATCAAGAGAAACAGCTCGACCAGCGGCACGAGGGTGAAAACCAGGAACAGACGCAGCAGCATGACGTGAGCATAACACCGTTGTTTCAGGAGCTTGCCGGCACACGCCGGCCGCCGGCGCAGGAAGGATGTGAGATGAGCGGGTTGACTGCCTTCGTGACCGGGGGCACGGGCTTCCTCGGGCTGAACCTGATCGAGCAGCTTCGTGCGGAGGGCTGGCGTGTGATCGCCCTTCACCGGCCAAAGTCGGACACCCGGCAGTTGCGGCAGCTCGGTGCCGAGCTCGCGCAGGGTGACATCCTCGATCCTGTCAGCCTTGACCGCGCCATCCCCGACGAGACGGATGCCGTCTTCCACGTCGCGGGGAACACCAGCCTGTGGTCTCCGGCCAACACCCGCCAGACCCTGGAAAACGTGGTCGGAACGCGCAATGTGGCCGAGGCTGCCCTGGAGCGCGGAGTTGGACGCATGGTTCATACCTCGAGCGTGGCGG
>JAJDNH010000156.1 GCA_022340775.1 Acidobacteriota bacterium | reverse complement strand
GGCGGCCGACGATAAAAAAGAACCCCTCGGCGTCGCATCGGGCGAGATCACCGGTGTGAAACCAGCCATCGTCGTCATACCCCTCCGCCGTTGCCTCAGGGTTGTTCCAGTAACCCGCCGAGACGTGCGGCCCGCGGAAGCAGAGCTCGCCCACCTCGCCCTCGGGAACCTCGGCGCCGTCATCGCCCACCACCTTTGCTTCGGTGAACATCAACGGCTTGCCAACCGAGCCGAGATGCTCCCACGCATCGGTGTCGGTCATGGAAAAGCAGTTGACGCCGACCTCGGTCAGCCCGTAGCCCTGCCGGAGGATGATGCCTCGATCGCGGTACAGCTCGACCAGCGACGGCGGCAGAGGCGCCCCGCCGGATATGAACCACCTCACGTGCGACAGGTCGGTGGTCCCGAAGGCGGATGCATCCGCGAGCAGCTTCCAGATTGCCGGCACTCCCAGGACCACCGTGCACCGCTCCTGCTCGATGACGTGCCAGACTTCGTCGGGATCGAAGCCGGCATGCAGCACGATCGTCCCGCCGACGGTGAAGATCGGGAGCAGGAAAGCGCCCAGTCCGCCCGCGTGATACAGGGGCGTGAAGATCGGGCTCACGTCGTCGGACCGCAGCTGCCAGCAGGCAACGGTGTTATACCCGTTCCAGCTCACCATGCGGTGGGGAATCACGACCCCCTTCGGCTTCCCCGTGGTGCCGCTGGTGTAGAGCAGGCAGAACGGATCCTCCGGAGCGCATGGCGTCCGCCGGAAGGATGCCTCGCCCGACTTCTGGACGAGGCTCTCATAGGTCAGGCCGCCCGCGTCGTTTCCGCCACCGATGATGACGGAACGCTCGACCTTGACCCGCTCTCTCAGCTCACGCGCCGTTGCTCCGTGCTCGGCGTCGTGGATCAGCGCGTGCATGCCGGAGTCGCGCACGATGAGCTCGAGCTCTCTCGCCGCCAGGTGGGTGTTGAGCGGAACCAGGATCACGCCGGTCTTGGCGGCGGCGAAGAAGACGTCGAGAAACTCGGCGCGGTTCCCGCACAGCAAACCGAGGCGGTCTCCCTTCCCCAGGCCCAGATCCCCTCGCAACATCCGCGCACACCGGCAGGCACGCTGCTCGAGCTCTCCATAGGTGAGGCGCCGTCCGGTGGCGACTTCGACCAGCCCTGTGGCCTCCGGCGTCAGGCGCGCGCGCTCGGCAAGCAGATCGCCGTGGAGCATAGACCCACCCTCCGTTACGGTTTCTCCGATGGCGGCGCCTCGGCGAGAACCTGGTCCAGCCCTTTCAGAAACCGCTGTGGACACTCCCGCTGGGGAACGTGACCGCAGCCGTGAATCGTCGTCAACCGCGCGGCCGGCAGCCCGTCCAGCATCTTGTGGGCATAGTCGAGAGTCATCAGCTGGTCGGCGTCGCCCCACAGGAGATCCACCGGAACCTCGACCTCCGACAGCCGGCCGTCGAGAACGTATGCATCCATCTCGTCTGCCGTGGCCGCCAGCCGCCCCACCGGCCCGCGATGCGCCCAGCGGACGACATCGTCGAGAACGAAGTCCGGTACTGGAGGCGTTGCCGGACCCGTCAGCATCTTCATCAGCTTGCGAGCCGCCGCGCGGTCCTTCGGCAACAGGATCGACGGGTCGTGACTGCCGCGGAGCGCACCGCCGTTGACGAGAATCAGCCGCTCGACGCGCTCGGGGTGATTCACCGCATACAGCATCGACACCCAGGCCCCGAGCGAGTTGCCGACGAGGATGATCCGCTCTTGCGGCGGCACCTGGGCGGCGATGTCCGCCGACAGGCCGGCAAGCACGGTGTCGACGCCGAGGGGGCCGCGACCCGGCTCGCTGCCTCCGTGGCCCGCGAGGTCGGGAATGAGCAGACGGTGGTGCTCGAGGAGCGGCCGCGCCACACGTGCCCAGGTGCCCGCCTGGTCGCCGGCTCCGTGCAACAGGACCAGCGTTGGGCCGGTCCCCCCTTCCCAGACGGTCTGAGCTCCCACCGGCGAGGCCACCGTGACCTCGTGCAGGCCCTCCCGCGCCAGCGCATGGCGGCTCATCCAGGCGTCCACAGCGAGCGGGTGTTTCCACACCAACCAGGCACCTGAGGTCAGCAGAATGACGATGAGGACGGCCACCGCCATCACCGAGCGCAGAATGACCTTCTTCATCGACACCCCCTAGGTCCGCCAGCGGAAAGCCGCACCGGCTTGATTGTAGCCAACGCCGGAACCGATCAGCACCAGCAGGTCGCCGGGAGCGAGCCTGCCGGCCGCGACCGCGTCGTCGAGTGCCATGCCCACGCACGCCGATCCCGTATAGCCCCACTTCTCCATCACCGTGTGGGTCCGATCCAGGGGCAAGCCGAGGTCCTCCATAACCAGCTCGATCGACGGCTTGCGAACCTGCGTGAAGATGGCAAAGTCGATGTCTGACACCGCGAAGCCGCCGCCGGCCGCCAGCCGACGGACCAGCCGTGGCCATCCCTCGTGGTTGATCTCCGGCGGGTAGCGCTCGAGCATGCGGACGCGCGTCCGGCCGGCGCGCACCGCCTCCTCGGTAGCCGGCTCCGCTGTGCCACAGGCGTAGATCCCCCAGTGGCGGTTGTACGAACCGTCGGCCTGGAAAGCCGACGCGATGAAGCCCGGCTTACCGGCCGTCCGCAACACGGCCGCTCCGGCACCGTCGCCGTAGAAGAAGATCATCGGGTCATTCGGATCGGCCAGCTTGTGCATGAGGTACACGCCAACGACCAAAACGGTGTTGATCGAAGGGTTGGTGGCGATCATCCCCGAGCCGATGGCCAGGCCCGTCGGGAATGAGGCACAGGCGCAGCCAACGTCGAACGTACCGGCGTTCTTCGCTCCCAGCTTGTACTGCAGAACGACCGAGGTCGCCGGGGTAATGAAATCGGGCGAGTCGGTACCGAGGATGATCAGGTCCACGTCCTCCGGCCGCAAACCGGCGCGCTCGAGCGCCTGCTGTGCCGCAGGCAGGGCGACGTCCGACGTCGCCCACCCGTCCGGCGCCCAGCGCCGTGTCCGAATACCTGAGCCCGCCTCCATCTTGTCGACGAACTCGGGTACGAGCGGATCGAACCGTTCCCGCAGCTCGTCGTTGGTCACTTCATGTTCGGGAGCGAATCGCCCCGTGGCCACAATCTCTGCGCACCGTGCCATCATGCCTCCCTACCCTGACACAGCTTCTACCGCACTCCGCGTCCAGCGCTCGGAGCACCTCGATCTCAGGTACCAATCACCAACCCTCCATCAACGCTGAGCACGGTGCCCGTCACCCAGCTCGCCGCATCCGACGCCAGCCACAAGTAGGCATTCGCGATATCTCGGACGTCACCAATACGGCCCATCGGCGTGTGTGCGACCATGCCGTCGAGGACCTTCTGCGGCATCGCGGCGAGGATCTCAGTGGCGACAAACCCTGGGGCGACCGCGTTGACCCGGATCTTGTAACGGCCAAGCTCGCGGGCCCATGTCTTGGTCATGCCGATGACCCCCGACTTGGTGGCGACGTAGTTAGTCTGGCCGAAGTTGCCATTGAGGCACGCAACAGAGGAGGCGTTGAGGATTGCTCCGCCGCCCGCCGCGATGATGTGCGGGACCACCGCGCGTGTGCAGGTGAACACGCCGCGCAGGTTGACACCCATGACCGCCTCCCATGCCTCGTCGCTCATCCGCGAGACGACCTCGCCGTCCTTCCACTTCACCAGCTGCCCGTCGCGCACGATACCGGCGTTGTTGACCAGCACGTCGACCCGCCCCCAGCGCGAGACGACTTCTGCAGTTGCGGCCTCAACCTCATCTACCTTCGCAACGTCGACCTTGTGGAACAGGGCGCGGCCTCCGGCCGCCTCCAGCTCGCGTAGAACAAGCTCCGCCTCGCCCTCCGCGACGTCCCACGCCGCGACCAGCGCACCCTCGCCGGCGAAGCGCTGGGCGGTCGCACGACCTATGCCGGCAGCCGCGCCCGTCACGATGACAACCTTGTCCTTGAGCCCCGTTTCGATCATGCCGTCTCCTTTGTGTCTTCACCCGATCCCAATGCGACGTGGGATCGACGGCCCGTCGTCACCTACAGGCGGGCTGAGCGTGGTCCGGGGCGCTCCCCCTTTGAGGAACGCCCCGGAGGTCGACATCAGAAAAACCTGTACTCCACCGTTGCCAGGACAGTCCGGGGCGCTCCGTACGATCCGACCACCACACCGAAGACCGGCAGGTTGTAACCGTTGGTGAGGTAGGCCTTGTCGGTGAGGTTCCTGCCGACCAAACCGAGCCGCCAGTGTGCGCTCGGCGACAGCCAGGAAATCCAGGCGTCCACCAGACCGTACGCCGGCTGCATGAGGGGCAGCAGCGGCTTGGTCGGGTCCCGCGGGTCTGGCCCACCCTCGTTGGTGAGGACCGAGTCGTCACGATAGGCGTAGCCGACGCTGCCGGTGATCAGACCACCCCACGCGGGAAAGTCCACGTTGAGCCGGATCGTGCCCGTCCACTTCGGCGCGTTGGTGATCACCTGAGTGTCGACAAATCCGTCGTTGTTTGCGTCCAGGAACGAGGTCGGCTTGGCGTCGAGATAGGCCAAGTAACCCGACAAGCCAAACCAGGTAGGCGAGTCGTAGGCGTACTCGAACTCGAAACCCTTCACGTGGGCGTCGCCAGCGTTGAGGAAGTTGCCGAAGAAGGCATCGTCCACACCGTCGCCGTTGGAGTCGTAAGAAGTGAAAGTACTGACCTGGATGTCGGTGTAGTCGCCGTAGAACATCGCGCCGTTGAGGACCAGCCGCCGATCCGCTAGCACGGACTTGACGCCGACCTCGCCCATCGTCATGACCTCGTCGCCGAACGGCAGCGCAGAGGCGGGGAAGACGGTCGACTGGGCGCGGACGTTGTAGCCGCCGCTCTTGAAGCCGCGGCTGACGGTGGCATAGCCCATCACGTCAGGCGTGAACTGGTACTCGAGACCGGCTTTGGGGGCCCAGGAGGTGAAGGTCACGTGGTCCTTGAAGTCGGCCAGGACGAACGCGACAGTCTGATAGGTCCCGTCGGTGTTGAGCACGTTGAACGCCCGCCCGTACTTCGTCTCCCGGGTCGGCCGAATACCGAGGTTGAGGGTCAGCCGGTCGGTCAGCTTGTAGTGCCCGTCGGCGTAGAGGGCGTAGGACTTGGTCTTGACGTCGCCGTCGGTGGTCGTGAACGTGCTGCCGACGAAGGTCGCCTTGACCGTGCCGCCTGCGGTGCCGTCAAAGTAGTACAGGCCAATGACCCCGTTGAGCCGCTCGCCCCCCGTGTGGACGAGCTGGAACTCCTGTGTCGTCTGGTGGTCGAAGTAGGTCGCCGGGCCGGTGTCGATGATCGGCGCCGGTGTCGTGTCGAAGTCGATGTTGTTCTCGGTGTCTGACTTCCTGTAGGCGGTGATCGACCGGAACCGCCACTCCGAGTCGATGTCCCAGGTGAGCGTCATCGAGGTCCCGCGGGACTCCGTGCCGTTGAGCGGCGCGAGTCCGCTCTCGGTGTCGAACAGGTGCGGCAGCGGGGGACAGGCGTGCCCGAGGAAGATCGGGCACAAGGGGTTTGCCTCGAGGCGGGTGAGGCCGACCGGCTGGGCCTCATCTTTCGTCCAATCGTGATTCACCGTCAGCGTGACGTTGTCAGACGGAAGCCATTCGAGGCCGAGCCGATAGGCCGTTGTGTCCTTGTCGGACACGTCCTTTCCCGTATACAGGTTGGTCCCATATCCGTCACGCTTGAGCTTCGCAAATGAGACCTTGGCGCGCAGCTTGCCGGGGATCAGACCACCGCCGTAGCTGGCGCGGACCTCTTGAGTGCCAAAGCTGCCTGCATTCAGGGTCAGGTAGCCCCCCGGTTTGTCTGTGAGAGGCTTGGTGACGTACCTGATCGCGCCACCGATGGCGTTCTTTCCGTACAGAGTCCCCTGCGGCCCGCGCAGGACCTCAACGCGTTCCACGTCGTAGACGTCGAGCAGGGCGCCCTGCGGCCGCGCGATGTAAACATCGTCGATGTAGAGGGCAACTCCGGGGTCCACCCCCCACAGCGGGTCCGACTGACCGATGCCGCGCAGGAACGCCGTCAGCGTGGTCGACTGGTTGCGGCCTTGATAGATGGTCAGGTTCGGAACGTACTTCTCGAGCGAGGAGATATCCTCTGCGGCGACGTCCTGGAGGTCGGACCCCGTCACCACGGAGACCGCGATCGGCACCTCCTGTACGTTCTCCTCGGTCTTTCGAGACGTGACGATGATCTCGCCAGCGAAAGGCTTGCCCTTTTTCTTGGCCGCCTTCTCCTCCTTCTTCGGAGTCTCACTGGGTTTGTCCTGCTGGGACGTTTGCGCCAGCAGGGGGTTTGACAGCCCCAGCACAGTACCCAGAGCCACCACCAACAGCACTCTCTTTCCTGTTCGCGCGCTCATCGCGTCCTCCCCCTTTCCTGAACCATGTCTTTCCGTGCGTCCGGGGACGCCTCGGCTTCACCCGGGCGCGGTAGCACACCAAAGCGGAGGATGCGAGCGAACTCGTCCACCGCCTGATTCGGACTCATGCCGAAATGCATCGGCACGCCAAAACACTTCTCCACGGTGAAGAAGTAGAACAACCATCGGGAGGCGACCATAACCGCCACCAGGGGGTTCACCTCCCCGAGTCGACCGCTTCCCCGGGCCTCCTCGAACGACGACGCGTACGCCTCCTGGAAGCGGTCGGCCATCGACTCGTAGAACGTGCGAATATGGCTGCCGCGGAACTCGATGACGTCGACGTAGATGAGGAGAATCTCCTCCTGGTGCCGCTCGACGACCTGCTCGATGGCGGCTGCCATCTCCTCCAGATCCTCCGGGAAACGCCCCCGCGTGAATACCCTGTTGAGATCGAGCTCGGAATCCAGGAGGGCCTCCCAGTAACGGTCGATCAGCCGCTGGAAGATCGCCTCCTTGCTGCCGAAGTGGTGGTAGAGGTTGCCGACGGAGAGGCCGGATTGGCTCGCGATCTCGCGCATTGACGTGGCGCCGTATCCCTGGTGGGAAAACAACTTGAGCGCCGTATCGAGGGCTCTCGCGGTCGACGCATCGCTTCGTGCCTGCTGGCGCCCCATCGGACTCCCTTCCACCGCAAACTACAAACCGAACGATCGTTTTGTTTTGTCAATATGGAGTCAGCGACTGTGCCTGTCAAGCCGCATTGCGGCAACCTAGCAGACCGTGCTGTGCTACTTGAGATTCATGAAGGACGGCGCGACCCAGCGGAGCCACTTCTGCTGCCGAGGCGTCACGGTTCCGATTCCCAGCTGGACCGACAGGAGCACCGCCGCAAGAGCAACCACGAGCAGGCGAACCCGCACGGGGCTCCTCTTCCATCGGCTACCGAACGCCACCACGCCGGCTGCGACCCACGCACACGCAACCGCCGCCAGACACCAGGCGGCAAGGGTGCGATCAGTAACCCCCAGGGGCGTGTTCCACAGCCCATGTACCAACGTCGGCAGCGACCAGCCACGCAGGGTAGAAGCGGTGGCGACATCGTCGATCGCGAACGGCGGCGTGATGCGACCCAGCAAAGCCACCACTGCGGAGGGCGCCAATGCCGCCAGCACCCAGAGGTCGATGCTGCGGTTCGGGCGGAGGCACGCCAAGGCGAGGATCCAGAGTGGTATACCGAGCACCAGGTACCGTGGTCCGAAAGTCGCTCCTCCCGACCACTCCGCGTAACCCGACATGATCAGCGGCAATAACCATACGGCTCCGGCGACCCCAGCGGCGAGCCTCTTCTCCCCTCGGCGCCACAGGACCACAGGTACTCCCATGGCGGGAAGCAGAACCGGGGCGAAGAACAGCAAGCCGGCCAGCGGCGAGACCAATAGACCGGCCAGCCCGGTCAACGAAGGCGTGCCAAAGCCGAACAGCATCTGCTGGCTCAGTCTATGGTAGCGAGGCACGGCCTCGAATCGATAGCTCACGGTCAGGGGAGATCCAAAGCAAGCTGAGTTGTACAGCCCCAGCGCGATGAGTGGAAGGATGGCCCCCACGGCGATCGCCAACCACCGTCTCCAACAGCGCCAGGCGCCTGCGAGGATGATCGGTCCGATCACGACTGCCGCCGGGTACTCCGACCCAAGGGCCAAACCCGCACATAGCCCAGCCAGGACGGCGCTCCGCCAACTGCCCGTCTCACAACCCTCTCCGAGCAGGAGGAAGGCCGTGGCTAGGACCAGGAAGCCGGTCCACGAGTGGGCGAATAACAGGCCTGAGTACACGCCGAAAGGGGTTGCGAAAAGGAGCAGGAAAGCTGCCTCTGCAGGCGACAGCAGCGTCTCACGACGTCGCTTTACCCACAGGGCCAGTAGCCAGGCCGCACCCAGGGACGAGAAGCTGACAAGAGCAACTCTGCAGCAGTAGAGGTCGACGGCCGGAGACGCTTGGGGATGCACGAGATGCACGGCGGCGACGACCGGTACGCAGGCCCAGATCAACCCTGGAGGCTTGTTGGAGTAGTAACTGGAGCCCACGCGCGCCACGTCATCGATACAGCCGAACCTTGTCAGCTCGTCGTTGATCTCGAAGCTGCCCCTGGCCACAAACGCGCGTGCCGCGAAAACTCGTGAGTACTCGTTGGGGGACCAGAAGCCCGGCCAAAGCGAGGCGAGGCCAACCAGCTGGAGCGCGCCGAGCCCGATGATCACGAGCAGCGCTCTACGACGGGCGGAGGAAGGGTGCACGTCCGCGGCCGATGATACCATCGGCTCGGCGTGCTTCACCCAGTTACGAAGATCCGCTTGAGAGGCCCACACCCGGTCGGGCACCTCACGTACCACGGCCCTCCGGGCCGGTACCGGGCGGCGTGATGAGGCAGCAGCAGCGCCTGGTTCGCATCGGCGAGCTTGCTGACTCCGAGATCACGGCCGAGGAGCGGCAGACGGCGTCCCTCTACTGCGACCGCCATTCGGTGGCGCTGTTCATCGTCGCCTACAACGCAGAGAGGCACCTCGCCCATGTAGTACGGCGCATCCCCGAAGACCTGGCGGCCAAGTTCGCTGAGATCATCATCATCGACGATAGTTCCCGGGACGATACCTACCGCGTAGCAACGCAGGCAGCAGCCGAGCTCCCTGCGGCGCCCGTCCGCGTCTTCCGAACGCCCTTCAATCGTGGCTACGGCGGTAACCAGAAACTCGGATTCCTGTACTGCATCGATCGCAGCTTCAATACTGTCGTTCTGCTCCACGGCGACGGCCAGTACGCGCCGGAGTACCTGCCGCGGCTGCTCGCCGCGTGTGCTCGAGGTCCGGACGTTGTTCTCGCCTCGAGGATGATGCGACCCCGCGACGCGCTGCGGGGCGGTATGCCACTCCACAAGTGGGCCGGCAACCAGATCCTCACCGCTCTCGGCAACCGTCTGCTCGGGACCCGTCTTAGCGAGTTCCACACCGGGTATCGCGCCTACAGCGTGGCCGCCCTGCAAGCGGTCCCGTTTTCCGCCAACAGTGACGGCTTTCACTTTGACGGCGAGATCATCGCCCAAGGCAAGCTGGCCGGGTGGACCATGGCCGAGGTTGCGATCCCGACCTACTATGGTGACGAGGTTTGTCACGTTCCAG